>JASHPD010000288.1 GCA_030038315.1 Acidobacteriaceae bacterium | reverse complement strand
CTTGTTGTCGCGGTTGATCTGGATGGTTTGCGCCGAAATAGCTCCGGAAAATCCGGCGATCACGAGTGCGGCTGCGGCAATTTTATGAAAGCGCATGGTTCATCCCCTCCTGCATACGCAGCGGCAGAGTAGCACACTCTGCGCAACGTGAGCTGAGGCTTCGGATGCGCTTACTGTTTCGTTGCGTACTTCTCGCCGAACTGGCGCAGCTTGGCGAGCGTGGCCGCGGCCTGGCCGGAGTCAATGGCTTCTGCTCCAAGCGCTACGCCTTCCTTGAGGTCGCCGGCGAGACCGGCGGCTACGAGCGCGGCTGCGGCGTTGAGCAGAACGATGTCGCGGCGCGCGCCTGGGATGCCGGTGATCACGTCATAGAGCAGTGAAGCGTTGGTGTCCACGTCGCCGCCGATGAAATCTTCAAGTTTGGCGCGCGGGACTCCGGCCATCTCCGGCGTGATGCGTGCCGCCTTCATCTCGGCGGGTTTGTTGGGTTCGGTTTCAAAAATGCGCGCTACGACGGATTCGCCAGTCGTGGTGAGCTCATCGATGCCATCGCTGCCATGAACGATGAAAGCGTGTTTTGCGCCGAGTGTGGTTAGCGCACGCCCAATGAGCAGAACGCGGCTCGGCGCAAGGACGCCGATGACCTGGTTGCGCGCGCCTGCTGGATTCGTAATTGGCCCGCAAAGGTTGAAGATGGTGCGAAAGCCGAGAGCCTTGCGCAGCGCGCCGACTGCTTTCGCCGTGGGATGGTAGTGCGGCGCATATAGAAACACGAAGCCGGTTGCGCGCAGGCACTCGGCGGCCAACTCAGGGCCAAGCGTAATGGGAACGCCAAGAGCTTCCAATACATCCGCAGACCCGCAGCGCGAAGTAACGGCGCGATTGCCGTGCTTGGCGACCTTTGCGCCAGCGGCGGCGGCGACCAGTGCCGCGCCGGAAGAGATATTGAAGGTCAGCGGTCCGCCGCCGCCTGTGCCGCAGGTGTCTACAAGCTCTTCGCGCTCCGCATCGGTGAGCGGAACGGGCACGGAATTGGCGCGCATTACGTCCACAAAGCCGGCTAGCTCGGTAGCCTGTTCGCCGCGCGTGGCGAGCACAGCCAGCAACGCCGCGGTTTCGACTTCGGGAACGGTTCCGGCGAGGATTTCTTTGAGCACCGAGGCTGCCTGCTCGCGGGTGAGTGCGGCGCCGTCTTCGGCCAGCGGCTTCAACAGTTCTTTAACTAGGCTCATCTCTCAATATGGTAACTGCCTTCCGCAGTGTGCATTGTCACATTGCCGGTCGTAAGCGGCGAGGGATAGTATGTGCATACCGCTGGCGCAACCGTTTTTTCTTAATTTCAGCGGCCCTGGCGGTTCCAGACGAAATGAAAATTCACGAGTATCAGGCGAAGGAAATCCTTGCGAAGTACGGTGTGCCCGTGCCTCGCGGCGAAGTGGCCAACACGCCGGAAGAGGCTTCCGCCGTGGCGCGAAAGCTGTTTGCCGAAGGCGCGAGCGGCGTGGTGGTGAAGGCGCAGATTCACGCCGGAGGCCGCGGCAAAGGCGGCGGCGTGAAGGTGGCCAAAACGCGCGACGATGCCGAAGAGCACGTCAAGAACATTCTCGGTATGCAGCTTGTGACGCACCAGACCGGGCCGCAGGGCCAGAAGGTGCAGCGGCTGCTGATTGAGGAGACCGCGGCGATTGACCGCGAGCTTTATCTCGGCATTGTGCTGGATCGCGCTTCGGGCAAGCTGGTCTTTATGGCTTCGCAGGCGGGCGGCATGGAGATCGAGGAAGTGGCCGCAAAGACTCCCGAGGCTATTTATAAGGAAGCGATTGATCCGGCGGTTGGTTTTGGCGCATGGCAGGCTCGCAAGCTGGCCTTTGTGCTGGGTTTGAAACCAACGCAGATCAACCAGGCTGTTGGCTTCTTCCAGAGCCTCTACAAAGCGTTTCTGGAGACGGATGCTTCGCTCGTCGAGATCAATCCCTTCATTACGACGAAGGATGACAAGCTCTTTGCTCTAGACGCGAAGATGAACTTCGATGACAACGCGCTTTTCCGCCATCCAGAGATCAAGGCGCTGCGCGACGTGGCCGAGGAAGATCCGCTTGAGGTTGAGGCAAGCAAGTACGCGCTCAACTACATCAAGCTGGATGGCTCGATTGCCTGCATGGTGAACGGCGCCGGCCTCGCAATGGCCACGATGGACATCATCCAGTACACGGGCGGCTCGCCGGCGAACTTCCTCGACGTAGGCGGCGGCGCAACGCAGGAGCAGATTGAACACGCGTTTGCAATCCTGCTATCCGACGCGAATGTAAAGGCGATCTTCATCAATATCTTTGGCGGCATTCTGCGCGTGGATCGCTTGGCGACCGGCGTTGTTGCCGCGGCGAAGAACCTGAACGTGAAGGTGCCGATTGTGCTGCGGCTCGAAGGCACAAACGTGGAAGAAGGCCGCAAGATTCTCGAAGAGTCGGGCCTGAACTTCCAAGTCGGAGCGACGATGAAAGAGGCGGCAGAGCTTGTAGTCAAAGCCGCGAAGGGAGCAGCAGCCTAATGGCCGTCTTAGTAAACAACGATACTCGTCTCATCGTTCAAGGAATCACGGGCAAAGAGGGAACGTTCCACGCCAAAGGCTGCGCCGAGTACGGTACGAAAGTTGTCGGTGGCGTGACGCCGGGCAAGGGCGGCCAGACGCACGAAGGCTGGCCGGTCTTTAACACCGTGGCCGATGCCGTGAAAGAAACCGGCGCGAATGCGACGATGATCTTTGTGCCGCCGCCGTTTGCCGCAGACGCGATTCTCGAGGCCGAGGACGCGGGGATTCCGCTGATCGTCTGCATCACGGAAGGCATTCCTACGCTGGACATGGTGAAGGTGTGGGCCAAGATCAAGCACTCGAAGTCGCGGCTGATCGGGCCGAACTGCCCGGGCGTGATCTCGCCGGGCATGGCAAAGATCGGCATCATGCCGGGACGCATTCACAAGCAGGGCTCGGTGGGCATCGTTTCGAAGTCGGGAACGCTGACCTATGAGGCTGTGCATCAGCTCACGCAGCGCGGCATCGGGCAATCGACGGCCATCGGCATCGGCGGCGATCCGATCATCGGCACCACGCATATCGACGCGCTCACGCTGCTCAACGACGATCCCGGCACAGAAGCCATCATCATGATCGGCGAAATCGGTGGAACAGCCGAAGAAGCTGCCGCTGTGTGGGTCAAGGAGAATGTGAAGAAGCCGGTTGTGGGCTTCATCGCCGGCCAGACCGCGCCTCCGGGCCGCCGCATGGGCCACGCGGGCGCAATCATCTCCGGCGGGCAAGGCACCGCTGCCGACAAGATGAAGGCCATGCGGGACGCCGGTATCCACGTCGTTGTTTCGCCGGCGGAGATTGGCGAGACGCTGGCAAAGGCGATTGGAAAGGCGTAAAAAGCAGCCTTTCGCTTCTGCCGGCGAGTCTAACCCTCCGCCTTGAGACGGAGAGCTTTCAGCCTCCATGCTGAATCGTGCAAAGATGGCGGATATCGGCAGAATTCTCACGCACTGTGGGATGTGAAGCTCCACGTAATCTGGGGAGCGAATACCGTTAGAAGG
The DNA here is from genome assembly GCA_030038315.1 of Acidobacteriaceae bacterium. Lineage (GTDB taxonomy): Bacteria > Acidobacteriota > Terriglobia > Terriglobales > Acidobacteriaceae > Telmatobacter. The sequence continues at coordinate 10,709 of JASHPD010000288.1, read as the reverse complement.
CTCTACGCTGTGTGAGCTTCATCATCGCCGCGTAGTTGCTCGCCATGCGAAGCTGGCTCCAGCCTCTCAAGCTATAGCTTGACTGAATGTTAAGCTAAGTTGCCGTGGGAGGATACGGTATCGAATGCGCACTCTGCTCGCAGTGTGGCTTCTGATTGCAAGCGCCTCATTAGCGTTCGCGCGGCCAGCGGATGTTGGTTTTGGTGGGTTCTCCAAAAGGCTATGGGAGGCCGGAGATGGCTTGCCGGACCAAACTGTACAGGCCTTCGCGCAAACAGCAGATGGAAGCCTTTGGATCGGGACTAAGGGCGGACTGTTTCGATTTGATGGAGTGCAGTTTACAGCCTACGGACACGAGTCCGACGTCGCTGATCTCGAACGGGGCGTAAATTCGCTGCTTGTCGCGCGTGATGGCAGCCTATGGATCGGAACCGAAGGTGCTGGCCTGATCCATTACCGTAGCGGACGGTTTGAACGCTGTCCAACCACCGATGGCAAAACTAACAGCTTCATCCGCACGATCTTTCAAGATCAGCGAGGAAGCATCTGGGTGGGAGCGGATCAGGGGCTTTTTCGGGTTAGTAACTCTTCGTTAGTGCGAATCGACGGCAGGAATCAGATTCCAACAATCTTTGTCCGCTCCATCACAGAGGATTTGGCAGGACATATCTGGGTAGGGGGAACAGAGCTGCTAGAGTTCAGCGGCAGCTCGTTTCTGCATCAATATCCTCTCCCCGGGCGTCCCGCGGCTAATGTGATTACGGCCATGATGTTAAGCCGCGATGGAACACTTTGGGTCGGGATGCTCTCGGGATTGTATCGTCTGGAGCACAACGGCAGCCTCGTTCGGATCTCTGATGTTTCAGCGCAAGTGAGCGTATTTGCTGAAACCAGAAATGGGACCGTATGGATAGGAACTGTGGGGCACGGTCTCTTCTATTCCAGGGACTCACGGCTCTTTCACATTGCCCCGTCGAATTTGCCGAGCAATACGATCCATGCTCTTTCCGAAGATCAAGAGGGAAACCTGTGGCTTGGAACTCAGGCCGGTTTAGTTCGCCTGTCGCGAACTCCGATTTCGATCATTCCTTTTCCCGGCGGAGCGGATTCGGAATTTGAAACGCTCTACTTGGATCACGATCAGTCGGTATGGGTTGCAGCTTCTTCTCAGCTATTTCATATCCGCGATGGAGTCGCGCAGCCGTTTGAGTTTCCTGAGCTGCCCAAAACGCGCATTCGTACTCTGATGCGCGACAGAAAAGGCGATCTCTGGATCGGAACAGGCGGGGCCGGCCTCGTGCATTTAGCGCGTGGAGAGATCGAAAGGTTCTATGCCGACCATGGACTATGCAACAACTTCGTAAGAGCCATCTTGGAGAGCCGTGACGGAACGATTTGGGTCGGCACAGACGGAGGCTTGACGCATGTGATGCGCGGCGAATCGGTAATTTATGAACCATCCGGCGGGCTGGCTTATTTCAGCATTACCGCCCTCTTTGAAGACCGTGATGGGAACATCTGGGTTGGAACCAGCCGCGGTCTGAGCCGCTTAACAAAAGGGAAAATTACCCAGGATGCAACGACTGCCGCGCTGGCTCACGACCAGCTCTGGAGCATCAACCAGGATGAATCCGGAGTGATCTGGTTTGGAATGAGCAACGGTTTATATGGCCTGAAAGATGGCAGGCTCGTACACATCACCACGGCAAATGGACTGGTGAGCGACTCGGTATTCCAGATACTGCGGGATGGACGAGGCAATATCTGGCTTAGTGGGCCCAATTCTGTTGCCCGGATGCGCGAGAGCGCCCTGGATGAATTTATGCCCGGCGGGCGCATTGATATTACCTTCTATGCGGATGCGTACAGCCTGAACTCGGCAGGCTTTTATAGCGGGATGCAGCCGGAAGGGGCGGTTGCCTCGAACGGCGATGTGTGGTTCCCCAGCAGCAAGGGCGCAGTGCATATTTCCGGGAACAAAATTTTTCGTACGCCGCCATCTCCGGTCTCAATTACAGCGGTGATGGCCGATGGGCAGTCTCTTCCTTTTGACCGGAAAATTACTTTAAGACCGGGAAACGGGAGACTTGAGATCGCTTATGCGGCAATTCATCTGGGTGAGCAGGGTGGGCTGCGCTATCGCTACCAGATGGAGGGTCTGGAGCCATGGATTGATGCGGGAACGCGCAGAACCGCTTACTACACGCATATTCCTCCGGGGAGCTATCGCTTTCGCGTGCAGGCCTACGAAATCGACAATCGCAAAAGTGTAACTGAGGCATCCATCCTGATCGTGCAGCAACCGCACTTCTATACAACCTACTGGTTTGTACTGGGCTGCGCGCTTGGCCTGTCGGGCCTTGGTTTCCTTGTCCATCGATTCCGGATACATCAGATGCGTCTGCAATTCCAGGCGGTGAGCGCAGAGCGAATACGCCTGGCCCGCGAGATGCACGATACGGTGATCCAGGGATGCGTCGGAGTCTCTACGCTTCTCGAGGCGGCGCAAGGGATTGAAGGCAATGATGAGCCCCTGCGGCAACATCTTCTTGGCTATGCCACCGAGCAGGTGCGCAGCACGATTGAAGCAGCGCGTGAGTCTGTCTGGGCATTACGAAACTCCACAACGGCCGACAGCAATCTGGCGACGATATGCCAGGAGCTGGCGCGGCATCTTCAATCGGAGTCAGGTGTATCGATCCGGTGCGAGGTAAGTGGGGTTCCGTTTCACCTGGGAGACGAGGCGACGCGCGAACTTCAAATGATAATTCGAGAGGCTCTGAATAATGCTCTGGCTCATGCAGCGGCAACGGCGATCCGGATTCTTGTCTCCTTCCGGGAGAAAGAATTATCCATCGAGATTGCGGATGATGGCCGCGGCTTCAATCTGAACGAGGTGATTTTGAAGAACGATCACTATGGCATCATTGGAATGACTGAGCGCGTGCAACTGGTGGGCGGAACTCTGGCGATCAACAGCCAGCCCGGCAAGGGCACCAGTTTACATTTGGATGTTCCGAGGCGTAAGAGAGCAAAACAGTGGAGTGAAAAGCGAAAATGAATTCGCCGGGCGACATCATTCGCGTTCTCGTTGTGGACGATCATCCCGTGGTTCGCCTCGGAATTACGACGATTATTGACACGCAACCGGACATGACGGTTGTCGCTGAGGCCGAAAACGGAGATGAAGCGATCCGGCTGTTTCAAATGCACCATCCGGATTTGATAATCATGGACCTTCGCATGGAAAAGATGAGCGGCGTGGAGTGCATTCGAAGAATTCGTAAGCAATCCCTTGAAGCTCGTTTCGTAGTGTTGACAACCTATCAGGGAGACGAAGATATACACCAGGCGCTACAAGCAGGAGCAAACGGTTATCTCATCAAAGGTATGCCACGACAGCTCCTGCTGAATGCAATCCACCAGGTGCACAGAGGCGAGAGATTTTTGCCGCCGGTTGTCGCGGAAGCTCTCGCGTCGCGGAAACCAAACGGCGAGTTAAGCCACCGGGAGCGGGAAGTGCTGGACATGCTGGCGCTCGGCAAATCAAACAAGGAGATTGCTGCTGCGCTCTCCATCGCGGAAATTACCGTGAAATGCCATCTCAGCATGATATTTTCCCGCCTTGGTGTAACGGACCGGACTCAGGCGGTTGTTGTGGCTGCTCAGCGAGGTCTCATCCACTTGCAATAAGTTGGTCTGAAGACTTGGCTCGGAAAAATTGAGCGCTCAAATTCAAACCTTTGTATGATTGCCAACCGCCTTATACCGCGCTTAGCTTGTATGCGTATGTAATTCACTTATTCCAGAGAAATCCTGCAAGCCAACACTCGCGCCAATGAGTTACGTGCTGAGTGTGAGACATAAGGCTCAGCAGGATTCTCATTTGACAAGATGAACGCAAGGAGATTGAGGCAATGAGGCGTAAACGTTTACAGACCTTGGGGCTTTTGCTGCTCCTGCTCGCAGCTCCCATCGCAATCGTAGCGCAGACGGATCGCGGCACCATTACAGGCACGGTCAGTGACCCTTCGGGGGCCGTCATTGCTTCTGTCGATGTGGTCGCTACACAGGTGGGAACCGGTGTGCAGTTCAAGGCGGTATCCAACGGTCTTGGTTTTTACTCGCTGGTTGATTTACCCATTGGAAGCTATAGCCTGACCTTCCGGAAAACCGGCTTCAAGGATCTGGTTCATGCCGGCATTGTTCTGGAGGCGCAGCATACTTTGCAGGTCAACGGCAAACTGGAGATCGGCGCTGCAACGGAAACCGTCACCGTGAGCGCAACTCCAGTTCTGGAAATGCAAAGTCAGGTCGGCACCAACATGAACGCGCAGGAAATAACGGATCTGCCGCTCTCCATTGCAGGCACTGGTCGTGACTTTACCACCTTTGCCTTCGCAGTTACTCCCAATGTCAGCGGCAACGGCTGGACCACCTACATCTCCGGCTCACAGGCATTTACCACTGCCATGTATATCGATGGTACTTCGACAGACTCGGGCATTATCGGTGACATTGGTGAGACAGAACCGAGCATGGACGCCATCCAGGAGGAGCAAATTGACACTGCCGGCCTTAGCGCGACCGATGGACGCACCGGCGGCGGGGCCATGAACTTCGAGCTGAAATCCGGCACCAACCAATTCCACGGAGCCTCTTTTGGGTTCCTGGACAATGAATTCCTGAACGCGAACACGTGGGTTAACAACTGGTATCTATCGCAGTGCGCCGCGGGCGACACAAGCTGCGAGCAGGAATATAGTCGTCCATATTATCGCTACTTTGACTATGGCTTCAGCGGTGGCGGCCCGATCTGGAGGAAATGGCTGGGGCTGAAAAAGATGTATATCTTTGCTGCTTATGAAAAATACCTGCAAGCAAACTGGGCTGAATCTCCGACAAGTTCAACCGTGCCCACTGCCAAGATGCTCACCGGCGACTTCAGCGAGCTGCTACCGGCTGCCGCCGCGGCCAATGGCTGCTCAGTTAGTCCGTGCCCCATCATGAACGGCTCGACACCCTATACCGATTCCGCGGGGAACGTTATCTATTACGGCTCTATCTTCAGTCCCAAAGGCACGGTGTATCCAAACAACATCATCACCGATCCACTCAGTCCCATTGCGCAAAAGTTTGCGTCTCTCTACCAAAAATACTACCAGCCAACAGTAGCCGGGGTAACAAACAACTATCCAGGCTTGAGCAATCAGTACCCATGGTTTCACCAGACGCAGCTTAGTTTCAAATATGACTGGGAGGTCGGGTCGAACGACCACATCGCCGCGTCCTATATCTACACTCTCCGTCCGCGCATCGAGAACCAGGGCCTCTGGCAAAACGGATCGACAACAGGCGGACCATTAACGTTTTCGATAGAGCAGACCGTAATCGGCGGTCAGTATCGCGGCAGCGAGACTCATATCTTCTCTCCAAATTTAGTCAATGTTGCCGCTTATACCTTTAATAGCTTCCAGAACAAAAGTGTTCCCATGACCTCGGTCTCCGGCTCCACGGATTGGCCGGGTCAGGTCGGCTTAGGGAGCGTGGCTTCACTGAAGATGCTTCCATACGTTACATTCAGCGGATCTCCCAATGGACTGGGAGAGAGCACAGTCGGCAACTACTACACGGGAGGCTATGTTGCCTACAACGCCATGGTGAACGATACCTTGTCTTGGACCAAGGGACGCCACACCATGAAATTTGGCTTTGAATACCGGACGCTGGGGTTCAATGACGATAACCAGGGAGGCGCGCTGGAATATAACTTTTCCAATAATACATTCGCTCCAACCAACAGCCAGGTTCAACCTTACGTGGGTTCTGCCTTTGCCAATTTCATGCTCGGTGAGGTGCAGAACGCAAGTGAGGGTTTAACGTTTGACCTGGACAGCCGCCGCAAGGAGATTTCCTTCTTTGGACAGGATGATATCCGCGTCAACAGGCGCTTTCTAGTCAGCGGTTCACTCCGTTGGGAACTAACCCGGCCTCTGCATGTGCTCCACGGCTACTGGTCGAACTACAGCACGACCGCGCCAAACCAGGTGTATGGAGGCATACCTGGAGCTTATACCTGGCTGTCAGATTCGAACGGCAGCTTTGAAACCTATACAGATTGGCACCAGCTTGCGCCCAAGCTCGGAGGATCGTATCAGATCACAAACAAGCTGGTCGCGCGCGCCTCGGCAGGAATTAACTTCGTGCCGCTTGGCTGGAATGGTTACTCCGGCACACCGTATGGCTCGGCCGTCGGCTACAGCGGCTTGAACCAGGTAGTGGAAGTTTCCGCGCAGGCGCCGGCTTTCCAGTGGGATGCGCAGAATTATCCCGGTGTGTATACGCCGCCGACAGGTCCGGCTCCCGGCAACGCAGCCATTCAGGCAACGTGGGGGCCTGCGAACATCGATCCACACACCAGGCAGCTCGCATTTACGGAAAGCTGGTTCGCCGGGCTGCAATATGAGCTGCCCGGAAGCACGGTGGTAGAGGTGAGTTACGTGGGAAACAGCGGACGCAACCTGCACGATGGCGCACTGAATCCGCTCAACTTTCCTCAATGGAGCACATATCAGAAACTGCTCCTCTCAGGAAATGAATGGGATTGGGTTTATGATTCCACGTCAGCCGCCGCAGCAGGTGTTCCCTACCCATACCCTGGGTTTGCCGGCGAAGCTTACTTTGCCATCTTCCCATTCCCTCAGGTGCAGGCCGATTACGCGGGCGGCATCTTCTTTACCAATTCTCCGCTGGGACGGTCCGGCTATAACGCATTTACCGTCGAAGGGAAAAAGCAACACGGAACGCTGAATCTCGATCTCAGCTATAACTGGGCGCGCTCCACCGGTAATACCGGATCGGCATTTGTTGATACGTGGTCGTTCAACTATTGGTGGCAGAACCCGTATAAGTACAACCAGGAAGCTGACTGGCCACAAACCTATAGCACAGTGAAAGGATATTTAACATACGCATTGCCATTCGGCCAGAGCCGTAAATTTCTCTCCGGGTCAGGGCGGCTGGTGAACACCTTCGTAAGTGGTTGGGAAGGCGGAACGACCGTAGCCTACAGCGATGCCGGCAACTTAGGCGCAGTCGGCTCCACAAACTACTATCCGGGATGGAGCGCCGTCTATACAGATGTCGCTCAGGGAGCGAGCTTCAAAAATACATTCAAGAAATACAACCCGGCCTGGAATCCAACCGTCGCTGGAGCCGCGCCTGATCCGGGCAGCCTGTTCGTAAATCCGGCAAACTTTTCCAATCCGACATTTGGCTATCTCGGCAACAGCCCTACGAGCTTCTGTGGCTGTCGCGGCTATCCAAATTGGCGCGGCTGGGCGGCGCCAAGCGAAAATGCCAGCTTGCTCAAGAAGACGCATTTCGGCTCGGATAACCGGTTCACTATGACGCTGCGCGCCGAGTTCTTCGATGTCTTCAACCGGCATTACTGGAGCAACCCGAATACGACCTTCGGCAGTTCATACTTTGGACACGTGACGGGAATCAATGATCCATACGGCTTCTATTCCCGCACAGGCCAGCTCGGAGCCCGTTTTGAGTGGTAGCGTGCAGTGATAATGTGCGTTGTGGAGCGGTCTGTCGCAGCCGCTCCACAACGCGCATCCAGGTACCACTTAGCGCGGAACCTAAGGCAGTCCGGCTCTGAGATAGTTATGCTCTCCACTTACTCGCGCTAGCATCTTTGCTAACTTCTTTTTAGTTATTGGAGAAACTCTTTGAAATCTTCCTTCGTGCTCTCAACGACGCTTCTTATTCTTGCGCCCAAACTTCTCTCGGCAACGACATATTATGTCGACTCCAGGACCGGGCGGGACTCAAACTCCGGTACATCCGCATCTCGCCCATGGAAGACGCTCGACAAAGTGAACGGTAGCCAGTTTGAGCCGGGGGACCGAATCCTTTTTCGTGCAGGTTCTCGATGGGAAGGCGGGCTCACCCTTACCAGTTCCGGGAAAGAGGGTTCGCCGATTCTGGTGGACCGTTATGGCAATGGGCCGCTGCCACGCATGGATGGAAATGGAAAAGTCGAAAATACGCTGACGCTAAAGAATGTGGAGCAGATTGAAGTGCGGCATCTGGAATTGACCAACCATGGGCCCACTCCTGCGGAAAGACGCGGAGTTCTTGTTGCGGCAGTGAACTACGGCACCGCGCATCATATCGTGATTGGAGACCTGTATATTCACGACGTAAACGGAACCAACGAACGGAAAGAAAATGGTGGAATCATTTTTCGCACTATTGGAACTTCCGTGAAGAGCCGCTTCGATGGCCTTATGATCGAACGCAATATCATTTGGAAAGTAGATCGCTCGGCCATTGCCGGCGACAGCAACGAAGCTAAGAGATCGAACTGGTATCCAAGCCTCAACGTAGTGATCCGCGATAACTATGCGGAAGATATTGGCGGAGATGGAATTGTCCCATGGGCGACGGACGGAGCCCTGGTTGAGCACAACATTGTTCTTCACTGCAACCAACGTGCTGGAGGTTATAACGCCGGTATATGGCCATGGAGCACGGATAACACGCTTCTCCGCTTAAATGAGGCTGGATTTACGCATACAGCGCTGGATGGAGAAGGCTTCGATTCAGACTTCAACTCCAGAAATACGCATTTTCTCTATAACTACAGCCACGACAACGACGGCGGCTTCATGCTAATCTGCACGCCCGTAAAGCGGGACAAGTGGAACGTCGGGAACACCGGGACAGTGATCCGTTATAACATCAGCCGAAACGACCATGAAAGAATCTTTAACCTCAGTGGAGCCGACCAGACTCTGGTCGAGCATAACGCTGTCTACGTTGGCCCGGACAAGGATGTGCAGATTCTGCTTGTCAGTAACTGGGACGGATGGTCAACCAATGCACTCTTTCGTGACAACCTGTTTGACGTGGCCGGCACCGGCCGCTATGGGCATGAGACGTCACGCGATGTGAAAACCGGCAAGTATATCATCGCACCCGGATGGGGCGGAGCCCGGGACATCCGTTTTGAAGGCAACCAGTATTATGGACGAAACATCGACATTCCACAGGATCCCGAGGCTAAGATCGATCCCAAATACCGAAAGGCGAACATTGACTGGAAGGAACCAGTGTTTGATCCTGCCCAGCCTGAGGGATTCGGCAAATATATTGCGGCGCATCGCCGTTGGATGCTGCGCATGTTTACCGAACAATTTCATTTCACTCCGCAGCTTTAGCCGAATTCTCTATGATCTCTGGATACGCTCAATGAAAAAGTTCGCGTTACGACCGGCAGCTCTTGTTCTCTTTGCGTCGATGGTGTTGGCAGCCATCTCCGCTGCGCAGGGAATTCATCCCGGCGCCGTGTGGCTCGACAATCGTGGCCAGCAAATTCAGGCTCACGGCGGCGGAATTCTCCACTGGCATGGCAAATACTACTGGTTCGGCGAGGACCGCACGCGGACCAACGATCCCGACAAGCGCTATGTCGCCTGCTACTCCTCGAAGGATCTCGCGCGCTGGAAGTTTTGCGGGCAGGTGCTTGCGCTCAGCGATCCCGAGCGTCTCGGTCCTCACTGGGTTCTTGAGCGCCCGAAGGTCTTTCACAATCCCCACACCGGAAAATTCGTTCTCTACTTTCATCTCGACGACGCGCGTTATAAGTTCGCCCGCGTCGGCGTTGCCGTTAGCAGTCGCATTGACGGCCACTACTCTTATGTCCGCAGCTTCCGTCCGCTCGGCCAGGAGAGCCGCGACATCGGCCAGTTTATCGACGATGACGGTTCTGCTTACCTGATCTTCGAGTCGCGCCCGACGGGGGGCTTTTTCATCGCCCGGCTCTCCGAGGATTATCTCGACGTCGACAAGCAGGTCAGTTTCATTCACGCGCCGCTTGAAGGCGGCGCCCTGGTCCATTACAAAGGACTCTATTACGTGCTTGGCTCACACATGACCGGCTGGGCCCCCAATCCCGGCGTCTATGCTACCGCTCCTTCGCTCAGCGGTCCGTGGACGGAGTTCAAGAACGTTGCGCCGCCTGAGGCCAGAACCTACCAGGCGCAATCGACCATGCTTCTGAAGGTGGTGGGTTCAAAACAAACCACGGTGATCTTCATGGGAGATATCTGGAAGCCCAGAACGCTCTGGGATTCGCGGTATCTCTGGATGCCTGTCGAGATAGGCGACGGAAGTTTCCTTTTGCCCCGGCCGCAACCGTGGTCGCTCAATATGAAAAGCGGAGTCGCAACAATCCATTGATTCCAGCATATTCCTCATCGAGGAGCTGGGCCGATCCACTTGAATGCAACAATCTTCCCTCCGGAGAATCCGCCAGACGCCATTCTCCAGACGAACTAGCTCCAAAGTACACAACAGAAACGCCGTGCCGTCCTGACCGTAGCCGTTCTTCATCGGGGTCCCCGGCGAGCGATCTTTGCTCGCTGGGGTGGGAGGCGGAGGGAAGAACCTGCTTTTGCCTTTCGCAAAGGATGCAAAGAACTGTCAGGGACAGGACACTAGAACTCATCTCATAAACATTTTCGGTGCCGAAATCTGCGAAACTGGGAGTGCTCAAGGCGTTTCCGCGGACTTCGATGGCCGGCCGTTGGGAACTGACAGACGAACAGTGGGAGTTGGTGGAACCGGTGCTGCGCCCATCGCGGCGCGGGGATAATCGCGGCCGCCCGTGGCACGACACGCGCGCGGTGTTGAAC
>JASHPD010000287.1 GCA_030038315.1 Acidobacteriaceae bacterium | reverse complement strand
CGCATCACCTTCGTCCAGAAGCGCGAGTAAATCAGGTGCAGAATCGCGTGCTCCACGCCGCCGATGTATTGGTCAATCGGAAACCAGTGCTGCGCCTTTGCCGGATCGAACGGCCCGGCACTATTCTTCGCGTCCGTATAGCGATAGAAGTACCAGCTCGAATCCACAAAGGTATCCATCGTATCCGTCTCGCGCCGCGCTGGCCCACCGCACTTCGGGCAGGTCACATTCACAAACTCCGCCACGCGTCCCAGCGGCGATCCGCCCTGCTGCGTAATCTCCACCTGCGGGGGCAAAATCACCGGCAACTGCTCATCCGGCACCGGCACAACGCCGTCGCGCTCGCAGTGAATCATCGGAATCGGCGTGCCCCAGTACCTCTGGCGGCTCACGCCCCAATCCTTCAGGCGAAACGTAATCGTAGCCTTGCCAATGGCCCTGCGGGCGGCAACTTCCTGGAGCTGTTTCTGGGCTTGGATGCAACTCAGCCCATCCAACTCACCCGAGTTGATCAGCACACCATCTTCCGAGAGATAAGGCAACTCCGGCTCTTCGGCATTCGCATCGGCCGGCGCAATCACCCGCCGCACCGGAATCCTATACTTCTGCGCAAACTCAAAATCCCGCGCATCATGCCCCGGCACGCTCATAATCGCGCCCGTGCCGTAGTCGGCCAGGATGTAATTCGCCACCCAGATCGGCACGCGCTCGCCATTGAAGGGATTGATCGCGAAATGCCCTGTCGGAACGCCATGCTTTTCAATCGCGCCAATGTCGCCTGTCTCGCGCGCAATCCTCTGCTCATCGAGCAGCGTCGCCACCTTCGCCTTCAACTCCGCATCGCCCGCGGCAAACGCAGTCACCAGCACATGCTCTGGCGCAAGCTGCACGCTGGTCGCGCCAAAAATCGTATCCACGCGCGTAGTAAACACCCTGATCCGAGTTTTTTCTGTTCCCTGTTCCCTGTTCCCTGTTCCCTGATTGATTTCTTCATCGAGGAAGAAATCAACCTCCGTTCCTTCGCTGCGCCCAATCCAGTTACGCTGCATCGTGCGCACTTTTTCGGGCCAACCGTCGAGCTTGTCCAGCCCGTCCAGCAGCTCCTGCGCATACGCCGTGATGCGGAAGAACCACTGCTCAAGGTCGCGCAGCTCGACAATCGTATCCTCATGCCGCCAACAGCGTCCGTCGATCACCTGCTCATTCGCAAGCACCGTGGCGCACTCCGGGCACCAGTTCACCTTGCTCTTCTTGCGGTAAACCAGCCCGCGCTCATACATCCGCAGAAAGAACCACTGGTTCCAGCGATAGTAGTCGGGCAGGCAAGTCGTAACTTCCGTTGCCCAGTCGTACCCCAGCCCCAGTCGCTGCATCTGCCGCTTCATCGCGGCAATGTTGGCCAGCGTCCACTCGCGCGGCGGCGTATTGTTCTTGAGCGCCGCATTCTCAGCCGGAAGCCCAAACGCATCCCACCCCATCGGGTGCAGCACGTTATACCCGCGCATCCACATGTACCGCGCCAGCGCGTCGCCAATAGAGTAATTGCGCACGTGCCCCATGTGGAGCTGCCCGCTCGGATAAGGCAGCATCTCCAGCACGTAATACTTCGGCTTGCCGCTGTCCAGCGCATCGGCCGCATACAAAGCAGGATAGCCGGCCCAGCGCTCCTGCCATTTGGGCTCAATCGCAGCCGGGTCGTAACGCAGTTCTTTCTCTTCCGCCATAACTTTTTAGTGTAAATGGCATTCGGCCAGAGTCACGTGCACACACGTCACAGGGGATGGGTCAGTTTGAATCTGCTTTGAAAGGGCACGGCTTTAGCCGTGCCGCAAATAGCGCAAGAAAAGCCCCGGGGCTTTAGCCACTGAGGGATGGTTTTCAAACTAACCCACTACCACGTCATGCCGCTCTTTGCAGAGATTTCGCACGATCAATGCGGCGGCGACGCGATGGCGTATGCAGGGCTTCCCACAGATCGGTGCGCCGCTGGAGATTCAGCCAGAAATCCGCGGAATTGCCGAAGACACGAGCGAGCATCAACGCAGTATCCGCAGTAACGGCGCGACGATTGTTACACAACTCATTGACGAGTTTGCGCTGCACGCTCATCGCCTCCGCCAAAGCGCCCTGTGTCAGCCCAAGCGGCACAAGGAACTCCTCTATCAGCATTTCGCCCACCGTCACCGGCTTCCGTTTTGTATCCAACATGTCCAAACCTCACCGATAGCTGTGATTGTCGAGATAGACCTTCGATGCCTCGCCTCGGTTTCCATTCCACTGAAAGACAAGCCGCCACTGCTCATTGACGCGAATCGAATGCCAGCCTTCAAGATTGCCCCGCAGCTTTTCGAAATGATTGCTCGGCGGAACACGCAAGTCAGCATCGGATGTCGCATCGTCCAGCAACTGCAATTTCCGGAATAGCCTGTCTTCCAGATTCGCCGGAATTTTTCGGCTCGCCCGGTCCTGCAGAAAGAAATCCTCCAGCCAGCGGTCACAAAATCCAACGATCATTCTGGAGTTCCTTTAACCTTATTGTACCGCTGAGCGGTACACAGGGCAATCTTTTACTCCACCAGGCTCTTCAGTGCGTTCACGTTCTTTTCTTCGTCGCTGGGGTCGTCTTCCGGCGTCTCGGCAATGAACGCCGAGTGCGCGAAGCGCGCATCATTCAGCAGCCGCCGAAACGCCTCCAGCCCGATCGTCCCCTTGCCGATATGCTCATGCCGATCCAGCTTCGATCCCCGCGCCGCCTTTGCATCGTTACAGTGCCACACACGCACCGCCTCCAACCCGAAGGTCGAAGCCGCCTGCTTCATCGTCTCCTCGTAGCCTTCCGCGCTCACAATGTCGTACCCAGCCACATGCGTATGGCAGGTATCGAGACACACCGCAACCGGCGCATGATTCCGCAGCCGCGCCACAAGCTCGGCAACCTGCTCAAAGCTCCCGCCCAGCGAAAACTCCGCCCCCGCCGTGTTCTCAATCAGAATCGTGAACGGCGTTCCTTGCCACGCCAGCCCGTCAATCGACTTCTCAATCGAATCGCCGGCGAGCTTCAGCCCCTCATCGCGCGTCAATCCCTTCCACGAGCCCGGATGCAGCACCAGGTACTCCGCGCCAAGATCGAGCGCCCGCTGAATCTCCCCGCGAAACGCCACAATGCTCTTTTGCCGAACCTCTTCGTTCTGGCTGCAAACATTCACCAGGTAGCTGGTGTGAATCACCAGCGGCCCTACGTCATTCGCCGCGCGCAGATCCTTCATCCGCGCAGCTTCTTCGGGCTTGATCTTCGGCGCGCGCCACATCCGCGGGCTCGCCGAAAAAATCTGGAAGGTATTTGCGCCAATCTCCACCGCGCGCAGCACCGCATTCGACGCGCCGCCCGCAGTTCCAAGATGAATCCCGATCCGCTTCGCCGCTTTTGCCATGCGAACAGTGTAATCCGGCCTGCCATCCCGCTCTTGCGGCAAAGTGCCGCCAGGCTGCGATAATGACGCGTATGCGCACAGTATTCACGGCAGACCGGTTGTGGGACGGGGCTCGCGTAGTCGAAAACCCCGTAGTCGTTGTCGAAGACGGACAAATTGCTTCCATTGCCAGTGCAAAAGAAGCCGCGCAGCCCAACGGCGAAGTGCACGCGTTCCCCGGCCTCACGCTCGGCCCAGCTTTTTTCGACGTCCACATCCACGGCTCAGCCGGCCATGACGTGATGGAAGCCACGCCGCAAGCCCTGCTGACCATCGGAAAGTTTCTCGCCTCGCGCGGAACTGGCGCTTATCTTGCCACAACTGTCACCGCGCCCATCGACACCACGCTGCGCGCGCTCAACGGGCTCGCCAGACTGATTGCCAAAAAGCCGGAAGGCGCGCAGACCTGGCCCATCGGAATCCATCTTGAAGGCCCATTCCTCTCGCACGCCAAGCGTGGCGTGCATCCGCCCGATCTGCTGCTCGAACCCAGCATCGACACCTTCGACAAGATGTATGAAGCCGCCGAAGGCTACGTGCGCCTGATGACGCTTGCGCCTGAGCTTCCCGGCGCAGCCGAGCTGGCCGCACACGCAACAGCAAAAGGCGTGCGCATCTCTATGGGACACTCCAATGCCGTCGCCGCGGAAACACGCGCAACAATTACCGCAGGCGCAACCAGCGCCACGCACACCTTCAACGCCATGCGCGCGCTCGATCATCGCGAGCCCGGCATCCTCGGCGTAGTCCTCGCCGACGATTCCCTCTTCGCCGAGCTGATCTGCGACGGCATCCACACCGCGCCAGAGCTGGTGCGCCTGTGGTGGAAGGCCAAAGGCGCCGGCCGCGCAATCCTGATTACCGACGCCATGGCCGCTGCGGGAATGCCCGACGGCGAGTACACCCTCGGCAACTTCGCCGTGCAGGTCGCCGACGGCAGAGCCATGGCCAACGGCGTCCTCGCCGGCAGCGTGCTCACGCTCGACCACGCGCTCAAAAACTTCGTCGAGTTCACCGGCGCGCCAGTGGAAAACGGCCTGCGTCTGCTCGGCGCAAACCCCGCGGCCATGACCGGATTCAGCAATCGCGCAGGCTCAGTCGCTGAAGGCCAACCCGCCAACCTCGTCGCCGTAGATAAAGCCGGCAAGCTCGTTCAATCCATCCACGCCGGCATATTGATTTAAATATGCTGGCGCATCACAGGCAGGCCGGGGATCTATCCCCGGCGATCAAAGCAGCGAAAACTCCCGGGCTTTAGTCCCTGAGGGATGCTTTCGCCTGCCGAGCCTTCATCTTTCCGCCACAGTGGGCAGCGGAATGCCCGCGTGAATCTGATCGACGGGAATCTCCACTGCCCCCACGCGATCATTGCCCAGGTCATGCACGCCCACGCGCAGAAAATAGTTGCCTTTCACCGGCACGGCAATCTGCTGTTTCACGTTCAGTCCATCGCGCAGCAGCTTGCGATAAGGCGCCTCGCCCAGCGCGAAGTCCGCTTCCGTGTTGATCGAGTTAATCATCTCGCCATCCGGCGTATAAAGCGCGGTAACGAATTGCAGCGCGCCGTGGCGTTTGCCGTCGGGCGCCTGCGCCAGCTTCAGCCAGCTCGCATCCGTGTGAATGGCAAGCGTAAAGTTGCGGAACGGCTTGCCCTTGTACTCCGGCTTCAAATAGTTGTCCTGGGGCAGCGGATCGTTTTTGCCGAGCTTGACCACGTTATCGTCAATAGCGACATGCGCCGTAAATAGAATCTCCGTCGGCGGAACAGCGCCCAACTGCATCGCCGCGTCAAAACCGCCCTTGGGCCGCTTGATCGTCGCGCCGGCATCGTCCACAATCGGGCTGTCCGTGTAATCCCCCGCCGGATCTTGCGTCGGCTCCTGTCCGCGCGCCATCCTGCGCTGCAGGCGCGCCAGTTGCCGCTGCTCCGCCTGGGCGCGGTCCACGGCGTAGTAGCCGGGCCGATATTGCAGTGTAACCCCGGGCCGGTCCACTGTAACCTTGATATGCCGGAACTCGCCCTCCCACTTCTGGTTCGTCGTCCCGTAAGCCAGCGTGTAGTAGTTCGAGCCGTTATCCACAATCTCCGCCAGCACGTTCTTCAAGCCATTCGTGTTGTAGTAAGCCTTGCCGCCGGTAGCTTCCGCAATCGCATCGAGATTGATCTGGTTGAATCCCTGCCGGGCAAGAAAGCCCTGATTGCCACCCGGCCGCCGTCGTGAAGCGTCAAATCCCGGCAGCGTCTCAAGCCCGCGCGCATCGATCGGATAAATCGCCACACGGCTCAGGCTGAGCGCATCCGTCATGCCGCTCAGCGTGTCGTCAAACACCGTGAAGTCGTCGCGGAAAGGATTCCCGCTGCGCCGCTCGACCTCCTCGACCGATGGCGAGCCATCCAGCCACGTCGGCAACTGCCCCGTGAACCAGATCAGGTTTTTGCGCCCCGGAAAGCCGGCAAGATAACGTCCCAGGGATCGCAGTCCCTCGCCCAAAATCTGATTCTTCATGCGCAGGTAGTAATCCCGATTGCCGTAGATGGGCTTCTGCAGCGAAGGCATATCGCGCTTGCTCTCCGCCGCGGCCAGCAGCGCCTGCGGGTCCGTGGAAAATCCCTGAATCAGCCGCATCTCCGTATCGAGCTGGAAAATCGCAATCGGCGTCCCCGGCTGTAAATGCTTCAGGTAATCAATCACCTGCTCGCGCAGGTACATCTGCGCGTCAATCGGCGTATCCAGCGCGTCGAGCAGAATCACCGTGTACGCATTGCTGTTCACAATCGGCGTGAAGTTGGTAAAGGTATTCGGCGGCGGAGGCGGCGCGGTCTTCAGCCTTGCCACATCCGCGTCGCTCAGCGTCCTATGCTCCTCAAGATGGCGAATCCCCTGCGCCTGTCCCTCTTCGGTAACCGTGAAATCCTTCGCGGTCAGCCCGGTCACAGCATGATGCGACTGGTCCGTGACGACAATATCGAGCAGCACTTCGCGGCTGGTGACAGTCAGCGTTGGCGCCGGAGCCGGCTGCTGTGCCGCGCACACAAGCGCCGCGCAGGCAACCGGCCAGACAGCAGCTCGACACACAATTCTCGCAGGCAGGATCAATCTGGACATGCAGGTACGCCCTCCAAAAAGTAGGACGGAGCAACCATGCCGCAAGTTCCGGCAATCAGAGGAAAAATTCTTCGCTTACAAAGCAAGCCGGGCAGCGCGCCACAAAGCGCCGTCTATGCCTTTCACTTCGTAATCCAGTACCGGCATCTCCGGCGCGGCCTCGCGCAGCCCTTCCAGGAATCCTTCGCGGACCATACGTATCTTGCCCAGCACGCTGCCCGTCCACGCCACGGGCACTTCTTCTGCAAGGCCGTGCTTGCATCGGAGCTTCGCGCGCACCAGCAGCACAAAATCCACCAGGTCCGCCGCGGCCTGCTTCAAAACCCCCAGCGCCACCGGGTCGCCCTCTTCGGCCAGCCGGCTGATCGCCGGCGCAAGCGCGGCAAAGTCCGGCCCGGGAGTCGAGTCTCCCAGGTTCACCAACTCGTCAATAGTCTTCGTGCCCCAGATCGCGCCAACCGTCTCCAGCACGCGCGTAGGCTCTTCGCGGTCGTGCGCGTGCAGCCCGCGGCGAACCGCGTGCAGCCCAATCCAGTAGCCGGAGCCTTCGTCGCCCAGCCGTGAACTCCACCCGCCCGCGCTCTCGCGTCCGCCGTCCGGCGTGCGGCCAATGCAGTTGCTCCCCGTCCCCGCAATCTGCAGAATCCCCGCACCGCCGCGGAAAGCCGCGTCCAGCGCGATCATTTCATCGCCCACAACCTCGCACCGCTCGGCTCTGAAGTCCTTCAGCACTGCCGTAATCCACTCCGGAACACCCGGCATCGTCGGGCTGGCAACGCCCGCGCAGGCAGCGGCAACGCTTGTGACGCCGGCCTGTTTGTAAACTTCGGCCAGAAGTGCGCGAAAATTTTCTTCCGCTGCAGCCGCGCCCACGCGCAGCCGCTTGATAGAGCCGTTTTCCGCAAACGCCAGAATACTGCCGTTTTGGGCGATCGAGGCTCGGGTACGCGTTCCTCCGCCATCAATGCCGAGGACTACTTGGCTCATTGCAGAACGTGCTCCAAGGTTGCAGGTTCCAAGATTCAGCTTACCCTATGCCGGCGATAAAAACAGGTCACCGGATGGTAACGCTACCATCCGCGCCCCGACTATATCCCATTGCCGCCTCCCGCTGCAAATGACGTCTCGCGCCCCTGAAACGTTTATAAAAAATCCTTGCCCGCCTGTCTTTCTATGTGTTACAGATAGTAACACTATGATGCGTAACACTCAGTCCGCCTGCAATCCCGCCCATGACCCCGCCGAGCTTGGAGAGCTGGAGCGCGAGATTCTTTCCATCGTATGGCGAATGGGCACCGTGACCGCCGAGCAAGCGCGCGAGGAGCTGGCGCGTCCGCTCAAGGACTCGACGGTGCGCACAGTCCTTCGCCGGCTTGAAGAAAAAGGCTACCTGAAGCACTCCGTTGAAAATCGCGCCTTTGTCTACCGCCCTGCGGAGTCCCGCCAGCGCGTAGCCGCGCGGGCCGCCAGGCGCATCGTGGACTGGTTCTGTGAAGGCTCGGTGGAAGCCTTGCTGGTGGGCATGGTGGACCAGAAGGTTCTGAGCCGCGGCGAGCTTCAACGGCTTGCCGCGCGCATTGCCGAGGCGCAGAAGGAGACTGCGCCGGCCGCAAAGGAGGCAAAGCAATGACACCCTGGGTATTTTCCTCAACAAGCGCTCTGGAGGCAACGGCCGCATCGGCGGGACGCGCTTTGCTGGCGGCCTGTGCCGTCGGCGCGGGACTGCGGCTGCTGCGCGTGCGCAACGTGGCCGCGCAAAAGACGGCATGGACGCTGGTGCTGGCCGGCGCTCTGCTCATTCCGCTGCTTTCTCCATGGATGGCGCGGCAAAGCTGGACACAGAACTGGATGCCGCATTGGATTGCCGTCGCGCAGAGCGGGATCGAGCGTGCGCAGGCCGCAGGCGCACGGATGGAATCGGCAATGCGGCCGATGCCGGCGCGGAAAACAGGCAGTGTTACGGCTCCGGCTTTCACAGAAATCTCCGCCGCCCGCATCCAGCAGCTTCCAGCGCCGGCGCACAGCGCAAGGCAGATTGCGCCCGATGAGCCGGCTGGAGTGTATGGCCCGCAGTTCCCTGCGCGCGCAACGCAGCCGTCTGCGATTCCGCTCCGGGCGAGCCTGCTGAATGCCGCATGGGCGCTCTATCTGGTGATTGCCACAGCGCTGCTGCTGCGGCTCTTCTACGGCCTGGGCGCAGCCACGCGGCTGTGGCGGAACAGC
Organism: Acidobacteriaceae bacterium; assembly: GCA_030038315.1. Taxonomy (GTDB): domain Bacteria; phylum Acidobacteriota; class Terriglobia; order Terriglobales; family Acidobacteriaceae; genus Telmatobacter. The sequence continues at coordinate 3,889 of JASHPD010000287.1, read as the reverse complement.
GTGCCCGCAGAACTTGCCGCGACGGAGTTCCCCGTGCGCATTCACAATGAAATTCCTTCGCCGGTCACCATCGGCTCAGGAATTCTGCTTCCCGCCGACTACGCCGAGTGGGACGCTGAGAAGCTGCGCGTGGCGCTCGCGCATGAGGGCTCACATGTGCGGCAGCGCGATTTTTACCTCCAGCTTGCGGCCGGCACCTATGCGGCAATCTTCTGGTTCAGCCCACTGGGCTGGTGGCTCAAGTGCAAACTTTCCGATCTCGGCGAAGCCATCGGCGACCGCGCGGCGGTCACCCAAGCGGCCAGCCGCGCTTCTTACGCTCGCCTTCTGCTCGAATTCGCCGAGCAGTCGCGGGATGGATGGACACGCACAACGCAATTTGGAGTGGCTATGGCAAGGACAGGACGAATCTCCCATCGCATCGAGCGGCTGTTGAACGAGCAGCGCTTCACGCAGGCGTTTACCGGAAGCCGCGCGCGCCTCATTGGCGCAGCAGTACTTGCTCCGGTAGCAATCTTTGTCTCCGCCGCGCTGGTGCACGTGGAAGCGCAGGCAGTAACCAGCGTGCGGCAATCGGCAAGCACGCAGACACAGGCCCCGGCCACCGGCGTTTCGCACCCGGATAGCGCGGCGATCACCGTGCCGTCCAACGCAACGCAGGCTCCCGCTCAGGCTCCGGCAACTCCCGCTGCGCCTCCGGCAACAGTTGCCGCTCCCAATCCGCCTGCCTCACCTGTGACACCAGACACGACAGGCTCCGCTGAAGCAAGCCAGTCCAACGGCACCACGATAACGGTAACAAACACCAACACCAGCACCGATGGGCAGGAGTCGCACACTACGACCATAGACGGCCACAGCTTTGTCTATGCGTCCTCGAAAAACGGGGATTCGTATGCGGTCGTGCGCGGCAACGGCAACAGCTACGTGACATTTTCCGGCAACGGGTCCGGCAACATGCGCAGCCAGCTTGACGCGGCGCGGCGCATGGCGCATGGCGACTTTCTCTGGTTCACGCATGACGGAAAATCGTACGTTGTCGATGACCCAGCGGCCGTTGCGCAGCTTGAGTCGCTCTCCGCGTCGATCGACGCGCTCGGCGCGGAACAATCCGAGTACGGCAGGCAACAGGAGGCATTTGGAAAGCAGCAGGAAGAGCTCGCGCGGCAGTTGGCGCAGATGCGCGTCAATCAGCCCGATTTTCAGAAGCAGATGGCAGAGCTGAGCGCGCAGATCGCGCAGATGAAGATCGATGTCAAGATTCCGAAAATCGATCCGCAGCAGTTGGACGACTTGAAAAAGCAGGTTGCCGCATTGCAGCTCGATCAGCCGGACTTTGAAAGGAAGATGGCGGAGTTGAACGCACAGATTGCCAGGCTGACAGTGCCGAAATTCAGCGAGCTCGACCAGCAGCGGCTCAATGAATTGAATGAAAAGCTCGCGGAAACAAGCCGCAAAATCGCCGAATCTGCCGCAAAAGCCGCGGAGCAGAGCGGCAGATACGGCGAGATTCAGGGCAGGCTAGGCGAGATTCAGGGCAGGCTAGGCGAGCGGCAGGGCAAACTTGGTGAAATCCAAGGCAAACTCGGCGCCGAACAAGGCCGATTGTCCGAAGAACTGAACCGCAGGGTGCAGGAAATCATTCAGCAAAGCCTGCAAAACGGCACCGCCAGGCCGGTGAAATAAGAGATTGAAATTAGGGTGGTATGAGAAAAATGACGATGCCACTTCGGCTCTCAATCATATCGGTAGTTATGTTCGCCTTATTTTGCCTCACTCGGCAAATCTGCGCAGAAGACACAGCAGCCGCCTACCTGAACACGGCAGCGCAGGCTGCTCGCGGGCTACGCACGCTCAGCGCGGACTTGAATCTCACCTGGCAATCTCCCGGAAAGCCCATAAAGCAAATGCGGGGCTCCATTGTTTTGATGAAGCCTAATTACGCGCTTCTCAAGCTGAAAGGAGATTATCCGCTCAAAGTGCTTGCGTCCGATGGAACAAATCTCTTCACGTTCCCGGATACGAATAGTTACACAAAAACGGGAGTTGACCCACGCGGCGAAAAGATCAATACGCCGTGGTGGGGAATGCCCTTCCGCTACTTTTTCACGCAGAGCATCAATCCTTTTGGAGCCCATGCTGATCCCTCCGCGGAGATAAACTTGCTCGGCATGAAAACCATTCATGGCCGAGCTTTTCGTGTTGTTTCCGTGCATGGAACACGGCCTATGGTTTATACAGCACAGCTTTATTTCGGCATGAACAACGTCCTCGAATACACCGTTATACGCGTTGGCGCAGGCACAGCTCCACGGGTGACGTTTACTGCTGAATTGACGAACATCACGCTTAATATTCCGATGAATGCCTCTGCATTCCGCTTTACGCCGCCTGTCAATGCAACATGGAAAGACGCCAGCATGACAGACACGATGCTGACAGTTGGAGAAAAAGCTCCCGATTTCACACTACCCACCAGCCAGGGAACAACTCTTTCGCTTCAGCAGGCGCGCCATGGAGTGCGCGGAACCTTAATCGATTTCTGGTATCTCGAGTGTGCTCCATGCCGCATTGAGTTTCCAAGCCTGGAACAGCTTTATCGCAGATTGCACTCACGCGGCTTCAACATTGTCGCCATAGACAGGAATGATTCCGCAAAAGCTGTAACGGCCTACACCAGCCGATCCGGAATTACATTCCCTGTTGTTTTTGCCAGTGATGACAAGGGCGGAAATATCTTCGAGCAATACAAGGTTCCCGTCTTTCCCGCCGCATATCTTCTCGATGAACAAGGGCGCATTGTCTATCGAGGAACAGGAGCAGACATCGCAGGCATTCGCGCGGCTCTCGTGAAAATCGGCCTAAATTAGGCCGAATTCACTGTCGCGATGCCGCATGTAGATAGTTCTCCGTATTCACTTCAGCAGATTCTTCGCCAGGAAGATCACATTCGCCGGCCGCTCGGCCAGCCGCCGCATGAGGTAGGGATACCACTCGCGCCCGAACGGAATGTAAACGCGCACGTTGTACCCCTCGTGAATCAACTGGCGCTGAAGGTCGCGCCGCACGCCAAAGAGCATCTGGAACTCGAAGCGGCTGGGCTCGATGCCGTGCTGCGCGGCATACGATTTCGCAGCCTCAATCATCTTCGGATCGTGCGTAGCCAGCCCGTGATATACCGGGCTTTCGAGCAGCTTGCAGCTCAGCCGGATGTAGTTCGCGTCCACGTCGTCCTTGCTTGGAAAGGCCACGCTCGGCGGCTCTTTGTAAGCGCCCTTGCAAAGCCGCACGCGAATCCCCTCGGCGAGCAACTGCTCGATGTCCGCCTGCGACCGGTAAAGATACGCCTGGATCACGATGCCGATGGAGCCGCCCAGCCCGGCCAGCGCGTGAATGCGCCGCACAATCTCCAGCGTCTTCGCCGTCAGCGACGAGTCTTCCATGTCGATGCGCACAAAAGAGCCGATCGAGCGCGCATGATCGGCAAGATCGTGCGCAATTGACTCGGCCAGCGCCGGCGAGAGCTCCAGTCCCATCTGCGTCAGTTTCACGCTGACGTTCGAGTTAAGCCTCCGCGCGGCAATCGCGTCCAGCAGCCGGTGATAGACATCCGCGGCCTTGTGCGCCTCCACGTCCGTCGTCACGCTCTCGCCCAGCGCGTCCAGGGTCACGGCCATTCCCTGCCGGTTGACGGCTTCGGCCACGCGGAGCGCGTCATCAATCTCCATCCCGGCCACAAAACGCGAGCTGAGCTTGACGCCGATGCGGGACCGCTCACCAAAGCGGCGAAGGCTGCGATTGCGGGAGAGGGCGATGAAAGCGGAACGCAGGACCGGCATTATGGCTCCGCAATTATTTTCGCATGTTGACCCCGGCCAGCCGCTCCGCC
>JASHPD010000286.1 GCA_030038315.1 Acidobacteriaceae bacterium | reverse complement strand
GTGCCGGGATAAAGTGCCTTGACGGCCATGCTGGATGCGCTCCCAAGGTGATTCTATGGCACATGAATGAAAAACGGCGGCCGGAATTGGCCGCCGTCGCTCGATATGGAATGGCAATCCAGGCTATCGCCGTGCCTTGACCGCTTCCTTGGCCTCGGCCGCGCCGCCGGCAGGAACCTCCGGCACTTCCGCTTTCGCAGTAGCGCCGATATTGAGCTTCTTGCGCAGTTCGCCGTCCATCCTGGCAAAGACTTCGCGGTTTTCCTTGAGGAAGCCGCGCGTATTCTCGCGCCCCTGGCCGATGCGTTCGCCCGCGTAGCTGTACCATGCGCCGGATTTCTCAACGATGCCGTTGTTCACCGCAAGATCAAGCACGTCGCCCTCGCGGCTGATGCCTTCGCCATAGAGAATGTCGAACTCAGCTTCCCTAAAGGGCGCGGCGACCTTGTTCTTCACAATTTTGACCTTGGTGCGGTTGCCGGTGACAGCGTCGCCTTCCTTGATGGCGGCGATGCGGCGAATATCGACGCGGACCGACGAGTAAAACTTGAGCGCGCGGCCGCCGGTCGTCGTTTCCGGGTTGCCGAACATGACGCCGATCTTTTCGCGAATTTGATTAATAAAGATCAGAGCCGTGCGCGACTTCGAGACCGTGCCGGTGAGCTTGCGCAGCGCCTGCGACATCAAGCGCGCCTGCAGGCCCACGTGCGAGTCGCCCATCTCGCCGTCCAGTTCAGCCTTGGGCACAAGCGCGGCCACCGAGTCCACAACGAGCACGTCGATAGCGCCGGAGCGCACCAGCGCCTCGGTAATTTCAAGCGCCTGCTCGCCGGAGTCCGGCTGCGAGACGAGCAGGTTGTCCACATCCACGCCGAGCTTCTTGGCATAGCTGGGATCGAGCGCGTGCTCCGCATCCACAAACGCGGCCAAACCGCCCAGCCGCTGCGCCTCGGCGATGATCTGGAGTGTAATGGTCGTCTTGCCCGAGGATTCCGGGCCATAGACTTCAATCACGCGGCCGCGCGGAATTCCGCCCACGCCGAGCGCGGCGTCGAAGCTGATGCTCCCGGTGGAAATCACTGAAATCGGAATCAGCGCCTCGCGGGAGCCGAGCCGCACGATGGACCCTTTGCCAAACTGTTTTTCGATTTGCGAGAGGGCGAGTTCTACGGCTTTGGCGCGGTCGTCGGCAATGGCCATAAGGGGAGTCTCCTTTGCGTGCTTCAAGGATAGCTCCGCCCAGCGGCGCGGGCGCATCGGACGGCTGTCCTCAAAAGCGTTCCTGGAAGGCGTTTCGATGGGATTGTAACAGGAGTATAGTGGCCGATGATACGGCGTGGCGAGGGATTTTCCGCTGGAAACTGCATCTCGCGGCGCGATTCTCTCGTCTTACTCACTGGGTGGGTCTGAAAGCCGCAACTGACGGTGTGGAAAGGAACTTTATGCGATCTCCAGGCTGGCTCTTTCGTCCGGCAGCTTCGTTGCTTCTGGTTGCCCCCACAGTTCTTTTTGCGCCGCGCAGCCAGGCACAGGCGGCCGGCGCGGAGCAGCCGCAGACGGTACAGCCGAACAATATCACCATTGACGTGGTGGCCTCTGACAAGCTGGGCCACCCGGTGCGCGGGCTCGGTCTGCAGGACTTCACGGTGCTCGACAACGGTCAGGCGGTCAAGCTGACCGGATTTCGCGCCGTGGATTCGAGCACTGATCCCGATGCCGTGCGCGTCGTCCTCGTCTTCGATGAAATTAATAACGACCTCAGCGTTGTGGCCCGCGTGCGCGAACAGATGGGTGAGTTTCTCAAGCAGGACGGCGGCAAGCTCGGCTACCCCACCGCCATTGCTGCCATGACGGAGACCGGCGTGCAGATGATGAACGGCTATTCGCAGGACGGTAACGTCATGCTGGCGAGCTTCCAGAAGCTGCCCAGCTCGATTCGATTGGTGGGCCGTGATGCCGGGTTCTACGGCGCGGCCGAGCGAGTAGAGGACTCGCTGCGCTGCCTGGACCAGGTCATCAGCTACGAGGCGGCGCAGCCGGGGCGCAAGCTGGTGCTGATCGTCGGTCCGGGCTGGCCGATGCTATCCTTTGCCGGCGTCGAGGAAACCGACCGGCAGCTGGAGTGGAACTTCAACACCATCGTGCGTCTCACGAACATCATGCGCGAGTCGCATATCGCGCTTTACAGTGTCGATCCCTTCTTTCTCGGGCGCACCGATCCGTTCTATTACCAGGGTTACCTGAAGCCGGTGAAGAAGGTGAATCAGGCCGAGTATCCCTACCTGGCGCAGCAGGTTCTGGCCGAGCACTCGGGCGGCCGCGCGCTCACCGAGGGCACGGACATTGTGGGCGGCATCAACACCGCGCTTCACGACGCAGGAGCTTACTACGAGCTGACCTTCGAGGCTCCGGCTCCGGACAAAGCCAACGAATTTCACGCGCTGCAGGTCAAAACGGACAAGCCCGGCGTGACCGTGCGTACCAATGCGGGCTATTACGCGCAGCCCGAGCCGCTGGGCGGCAAGAAGACTACGCCGCCGTCCAAGGTTCCTGCTCCGGGAATTCGATAACAGGCCCGGTCACCGGCGCTCAGGCCGTATAGGCGCCGACGCGCGTCTCGCGCGCGGTGAGCGCGTCGCTCTGCCGGTCGAGCGCTTCGTAGGCTGCATCGTGCTCCTTGCGAAAATTACGGTAGGCCTCTTCGCTCGTCCAACGGTCGATGGTGAGATACGCGCCGGGAACGTAGGCGTCACGGAGCAATTCCGTGCCGTGATACTCCGGCGAGCCGTGGAAAAGCTGCGCCCACGCGCCTTCAGGGCCATAAGCCGCTTCAAAAGCGGCAACCTTCTCCTCGGCAATTTCAAACTGCCAGACGACGATGAACATGCATACTGTCCTGTTTTCATCCTAGCGCAGGCAGGTTAAGGCTTTGTTGTTACAACCTCAAAACGAGAACGAGGTTGACAAATAAAATGAGACGGCATACAGTCGTTTATCGATATATCGTTCATCGAGGCTACTCCATGCCGAAAAGAAAACTTGATCCACTGCCCGCTGCCGCGTTCCAGATCATGCTTGCCCTAGCTGCAGGCGACCTGCACGGGTACGCAATCATGCGCCAGGTTGAGGAGCAGACCGGCGGCCGTCTTCGGCTTGGGCCGGGAACCTTGTATGGCTCGATCCAGGCGCTTCTTGAGGGAAACCTGATCGAGGAAATCGACCATCCCGAAGAAGCCGGAACACGCGCCCAACTGCAACAGAACAAGCGCCGCTATTACCGCCTCACCATAGCC
>JASHPD010000285.1 GCA_030038315.1 Acidobacteriaceae bacterium | reverse complement strand
TCAGTGCCTCGCCGTGATGGATCACATATCGCAAAGCGGCCGCTCCGTCGTGATCACCAAGCATGGCAAGCCTGTCGTAAAGCTGGTTCCCGCAAGCGAAGGCGAGGATGAGATTTTCGGAGCGTTGGCGGGCATTGCCAGAATTACTGGCGATATCGAGAACACAGTTCCGGCCAGCGACTGGGGCATTGTTCCCTTGGTCCGTTAACGAAGACGTCCGTGCTACTGGCCCGTACCCAGCCCAAGCGAAGCATCCACCGCGCGCAGCAGCGTGCCGGAAGGATCGCCCTCATAATCCCAGAACATGATTCCGCCCAGCTTGTGCTCCAGCACGTAACGTCCCTTCGCGGCAATCGACTCAGGATCTTCATAAGAAACAAAAATGCGTTTCTCCGCGTTGTAGAGATACGGCGCCGAAGCCGCCGCATCCCAGTAGCGCATGTAGCCATGCCCCAGCATCGTGGACGCAATCACGCTGTACGGCGCATAAGCCCCCGGAATCTCTTTGCCCGGTTGATAAAGCCCATGCGCGCTCTCCGCAACATCGCCCCACTCGTGCCCATAAAACGGAACCCCGAGCAGAATCTTCGCCGCCGGAACACCGGCCTGCTCAAACGCATTCACGGAATCATCCGCGGAGAGCTTATTCGGATCGGCAGGATTGGTAAACAGCGCCGCATGATGCCCCGTAATCGGCTCCGAGCCCGGCTCGTAGTAGTCGTAGCTCATCAGGTTCACCGTATCGACAAGCCGCGCCACCCGTGCCATCTGCGTATGATCCAGAAAATCCTGCGTAGCTCCCGCCGCAATCGTCAGGTAAAGCCGCTTTCCGCCGCGCTGCTTCTCCGCATCGAACCGCTCCCGCAAATCCGCGAGCAGCAGCGTAAAGTTCCGCTTATCCGCCGCGCGGAATTTATGTCCCGCGCCCGCCATCCCCGGATACTCCCAATCGATATCCAGCCCATCGAGATCGTATCGCCTCAGAAACTCCATCACGCTATCGATGAAAATTTTTCTGCTCGTCTTGGTCAGCGCAGCATCGGAAAATCCGCCCGACCCCAGCCACCCACCCACGGAAACCAGCACCGTAAGCGAGGGATTCTCCTTGCGCAGCGCCGTCAGCGCGGCAAAGTTCTCCGCATCGTGCGCATATCCCGTCCCCATGCGCCCATCGCGGATATCGGCAAAGGCATAATTGATCCGTGTCACCGCCCGCGCATCGATCTCGCCCGGCTGCACGAGCGCGTCCTGCGGAAAGACATACGCCACAACCATCGGCGTGCCGCCCGTTGCCGTCGCCGCCACGGCCGCAAGCGGAAAAACAAGCAGCGCGGCAGCCGCCATCCCCGCGCACCGCCGCGCAAAAGCTCCCGTCTTCCGCAAAAATTCTTCTGCAAACCCTTGCATCTCGCGCATCCGCCTCACACCATGCCTTCCGCCACAACCATCACACCATCTTCTTTCCGCAATCGCAAACCGCGCAACTGCGCGCGATTGTGCAAGACTTGGTGCAGAGTTTTCTTGCATCCTTGCGGGTGCCCCATCCTTGCGCGTTTCTTGCGCAAGGGTGGGATCGATGCACAATTGTTCGTGACGGAAGCAGCACGTACTACAAAAAGCACGCAGTACAAAAATGGACCAGCAAGAAAAACAATCCGCGCTCTCACTCCTGCTCATCGATGACGATGAAGAGCTCTGCGCCATGATGACCGAGTTCTTCGCCCTGGCCGGCCATCGCCTCGAATCCATTCACAACGGCCGCGACGGCCTCACCCACGCCCTCAACGGCGCGCACGATCTCGTCATCCTCGACGTCATGCTCCCCGTCCTCAACGGTGTGGAAGTCCTCAAGCAGCTTCGCCGCCGCAAAACCGTTCCCGTCATCATGCTCACCGCGCGCGTCGAGCCGCAGGACCGCATCCTCGGCCTCGACACCGGCGCCGACGATTATCTCCCCAAGCCCTTCGACCCCGACGAGCTTCTCGCCCGCATCCGCGCCGTCCTGCGCCGCAACCGCTTTGTCCCCGCCGCGCAGTTCCCCGATCTCGCCCTCGGCAACATCCGCCTCAACGCCGCCGCGCGCGAGGCCTGGGCTGAAACCGGCAGCGCAGGCAGCCCCGTCCAACTCACAGGCATGGAATTCGACCTCCTTGAAATGCTCATGCGCTCCGCCGGCCGCGTCGTCTCCCGCGAAGAGATCACCGCCGCTCTCTTCGAGCGCGAAGCCACGCCCTACGACCGTTTTCTCGACGTCCACATCAGCCATCTCCGCCGCAAACTTCCCAACGGCCAGAAGCTCATCCGCACCGTCCGCGGCGTGGGCTACATGTTCACAGGAGCCGAATGAAAACCGCGCGCGCCAACCCCCGATTCCGCTCTTGGTTTCAAATCAAGTCTCTTCTCTTCGCCACGCTTGTCTCCATGGCGGTCATCATCTCGCTGTCGTTTCTCGTCTTCCAGGCCATCTCCAGCCGGATGCAGCGCATGACCATCGACCCCACCTTCGACCGCATGGACGAGCTTCAGCTCGAAGGCGCGCGCTCCGCATTCGAGCGCCGCGGCAAGCAGGGCCTCAGCGTCAATCTCGACAAGCTCAACCGCATCTTCCACGGCCACCACTTCCTGCTCGACGCCAACGGTATCGACCTCGTCACCGGCGAGAACCGTCACGCGCTCCTGCCCGCGCCGCCCGCCACCATGCGCCGCTCCAACGACGGCCACGGCCACTGGATCATCAGCCATCGCTCCGAAGACGGCAAATACTGGTTCGCCGCCGTCGGCAAGCTCGGCCGCATCCATATCTGGGATTTCCTGCCCTACTACTTCCTCGTCCTCGGCGTCACCGCCGTCATCTTCTGGCTCACCGCCTTCGGCGTCGTGCTGCCCATCCGCCGCATCGCCTCCACCATCGCTCTCTTCGGCCAGGGCGATCTCGCCGTCCGCATCAAAACCGCGCGCCCTGACGAGATCGGCCAGCTAGCCCGCTCCTTCGATCAAATGGCCGAGCGGCTTGAAAAGCTCATCGTCAGCGAGCGCCAGCTTCTCGGCGATATCTCCCACGAGCTGCGCTCCCCGCTCGCCCGCCTCAAATTCGCCGTCAAGCTCGCCCGCACCGCGCCCGATCCGCAATCCGCCCTCGACCGCATCGAGCGCGACATCGACCGCCTCACCGCCCTCGTCGCCGATATCGTCGAAGTCACCTTCGTCGAAGGCGATCCCGCCCTGCGCGGCGCGGAAAAAGTTCCCGTCTCCGCGCTCGTCGAAGACGTCGTCCGCGATTGCGCCGTCGAAGCCGAAATCCGCGGCTGCCGCATCGATCTCACCGGCGAGATCGCCGGCGAAATCCTAGGCAGCCGCGAGATGCTCCGCCGCGCCGTCGAAAACGTCCTCCGCAACGCCGTCCGCTACGCCCCGGTCAGCTCGGCCGTCGAAGTCTCCATCGCGCAAACCGATTCTCAAGCCGTCATCGTCGTCCGCGACCACGGCCCCGGCGTCCCCGACGAAGCTCTCGCCCGCATCTTCGACCCCTTTTACCGCGTAGAAGAAGCGCGCGACAAAAACGGCGGCGGCTCCGGCCTCGGCCTGTCTATCGCCCGCCGCGCCGTGCAGGCCCACCACGGCTGCATCCAGGCCGAAAACGTCCACCCCGGCCTCCGCGTCCGCATCGCACTCCCGCTCATCACAGCAAGGCTAGCCGCGTAACAGGGTGCAGGGTACAGGGTGCAGGGGTCAGTCAAAGCCTTGACTGACCATGCTGCCAATTCTTCAGCCTTTCGCGTGATGTATAGCGTCATTTTCAGCACCCGGTGGTGATGACTCACTGCAACTGTCCCCTGCACCCTGCACCCCGCAACTCCATCCAATTCCTCCACATACCTCCAAAATCCGCACTGCAATCAAAGCACTTAAGAATTCTTAAGATTCATTCTTGACAATCGTATGCTGTAATTGCTCTAATGCCGTCCCCCTTCCAGGGCAATTCCATGCGGCAGGATCTGAGGAGATTCTCCATGAAGCGCTTGCTGTTCTCCGCCGCGATTCTCGCCCTCGTATCCATCCCCGCCTTTGCCGCGAAAAACGAGAAGACCGTCAGCTTCCCCGATAGCGTCACCGTCGGCTCCACCCAGCTCCCGGCCGGCGACTACAAGGTCACCTGGACCGGCGCCGGCTCCAACGTCCAGGTCACGCTCGTCGAAAAGGACAAGTTCAAGGCCACCCCCACCACGGTAACCGCCAAGGTGGTTGCGTCCACCACCGACCACACCGGCTTCACCGTTGACCGCCAGGGCGACGCCAACGTTCTCCAGACCTTGCAGCTCGGCAAGACCACGCTGGTCTTCGCCAACGCGTCCTCCAACGGTCAGTAGGTTTCTCCCACACGGGCGCGCCGCGCCGAAAGGCCGCGCGTCCGCCTCAGAACTACGGTCTGAGCCAACTGTTCGACTTTTGCTGTGCCTTCCGAACTCCCTTGCCCACTTCGCTGCGGGCAAGGGAGCCTTTTTATGCTGCGCGCATGGCGAGCCGCAAGCCGGGTGCCCTATGTCTCCCGGTTTTGGAGACATGGGATTACCGCAAAGGCAGGCTCACAATCCCCATTTGCCGGGTGCCCCATCCTTGTGACGTAGTTGTTTTTGTCGCAAAGGTGGGATAGCAAGACTCCATTTGCATTCCCGCCCCACCAAACCGAAAATGAACCCATGCAAATCCACCGCATCGGCTCCCAACCCTCCGCCAAAGGCCCATCGGAATGGTTCACCGGCTCCGTCCGCATCGACCCGCTCTTCCAAGCCCCTGATCCCGCACGGGTAGCCGGAGCCAGCGTCACCTTCGAGCCCGGCGCGCGCACCGCCTGGCACACCCACCCGCTAGGCCAGACGCTCATCATTACCGCGGGCGTCGGCTGGGTCCAGCGCGAAGGCGGTCCAATCGAAGAAGTCCACCCCGGCGACGTAGTCTGGTTCGCGCCCAACGAAAAGCACTGGCACGGAGCCACGCCCACCACCAGCGTGACCCACATCGCCATCCACGAGCGCAAGAACGGCAAAGCCGTTGACTGGCTCGAACCCGTCACCGACGAGCAATACCGCCACCATTCCGCCTTTCCCAGTCCCTAAGTCTCGTTCCGGCAGTGGGTCAGTTTGAATCTGTTTTGAAAGGGCACGGCTTCAGCCGTGCCGAAAACTGTGCAATCAAAGATATGGGCTTTAGCCCCTGTGGTTCTCAATTCAAACGGAGACATTACCCCCGTTCCCCGAGCCTTGGCCCCGGAGAGCTTTCGGGTTATACTAAAAATTCGGCAAGCCGCAGGCCGGGCGCCAGAGTGTGCCTGTGCCGCGTTTCTGCCGGTTCTTGCCAACGCGCCAGGCAAACGAGCCTCGCCACGCACAGAACCCGCTGACAGTCCCGAATGGGGCAGCATCCGCGCGAAATCAAGTTTTGGAGCTTACAGTCATGGCACAGGTATGTGAAATCTGCGGCAAGGGTCCGCAGTTCGGCAACAATATCTCGCACGCGCACAACATCACCCGCCGCCGCTGGAACGTGAACCTCCAGTCGGTCAAGGCCGTCGTCAACGGCGCGGCCAAACGCGTCCGCGTCTGCACAAGCTGCATCAAGACCGGCAAGATCGTTAAGGCCTAGGGGGACTAGCCGTCCAGGCAACTGCGCCTCCGGCGCAAAAACCTTTCCTCAATCTGCATTGCGCACAAAACCCCGCCCAGCCGGAATGATTCCGTGGCGGGGTTTTGCCGTGCCCGTCGTTGTTGTGGAGCTGACGTACGAAGGGTAGGCCGGGGATTTATCCCCGGCAATAAGTCCGGCAAAAATGACTCAGGGCTTCAGCCCCTGAGGTATGCTTTTCCCCTCAATTTAGAATTTTGTGCATCTGCACAAGAATGGCCATGCCTGCAATCCCGTGGAGTAGCATGGCGGTGAGCTTATGAACCGCCGAAAGCTGTCCCGCCGCACCTTCGCGCAGATCGCCGCCGCAGCCACAGCCGGAACCTTCACCCCGCGAAACCTTCCCGCGCAGCAGCCCGCCACCCAAGCCGCTCCGTCCTTCCCGCTCTCCGTCATGCTCTGGACGGTCTTCCGCGACTTGCCTTTTGCCCAGCGCCTGGCCAAAGTAGCCGAAGCCGGCTATCACAACGTCGAGCTGGTCGGCGAATACAGCCACTGGTCCGACGCCGACTTCGACCGCGCCAATGCCGCCCGCAAGCACCTGGGCATTAGCTTCGACGCCACCGCCGGCCTTCCCCACGGCATCGCCAACCCCGCCGACCGCGAAGCCCTGTTAGCCGACCTGCATCAAGCCCTGGGCCCCATGGAAAAGCTCGATTGCCCATCCATGATCGTCCTCTCCGGCAACGCCGTCCCCAATCTCTCGCGAGAAGCCCAGCATCAGAGCTGCATCGAAACCCTCAAGCGCGCCGCCGCGCTCATCGAAGGCCGCCGGATCGCCGGCCAGCCCATCCGCCTGCTTCTAGAGTGCATCGATCCCGAAGAAAACCCGCACTATTTCCTGCCCTCCGCCGCTGAAGCCATCGAGATCGTGCGCGCCGTCAACCACCCCCAGGTGCAGTTTCTCTACGACATCTTTCACGAGCAAATCGCCGAAGGCAACCTCATCGAAAAGCTGGAAAAGCACATCGACGTCATCGGCCTCATCCACGTAGCCGACGTTCCCGGCCGCCACCAGCCCGGCACCGGCGAGATCAACTACCGGAACATCTTCCGCAAGCTCGTCGAGCTGAATTATCAAAAAATGGTAGCCATGGAATTCCTCCCCACCGGCGACGCAGTAACGGAGCTGCGCCAGGCCCGCCGGCAAGCCGAATCCGCCGCCATCTCCAGCTAGCAAATTTTTGTTTGTCATCCTGAGCGAGCGCAGCGAGTCGAAGGATCTGCGGTTGCTTTTGTCGTTGCCTTTTTGTCCGCACCGCAACACAAAGGGTGCAACACAAAGGGTGCCCCATTCATGCGCGGCTTTTCGCGCATGGGTGGGGTAGCAATCATTCCGCACTCCAAACGCCGGTGCCCCATGTCTCCCGGTTTTGGAGACATGGGATCACGAAACTGGTCCGACTGGATTTCGGAATGTATCCTCACCCCACATAAAATGAGCAAGTATGCCCACCCGCGTCCGCTCCCACGCCAAGATCAACCTCGGTCTCTACATCGGAGCGCCGCGTCCCGACGGCTTTCACGAGCTCACCACCGTCTATCAAACCCTCGCCATCCACGACTTCGTAACCGTCTCCGCCCGCCCCGAGCCGGAAGCCTCCATCCATCTCACCTCGAACGACCCTCGCATCCCCACCGACAGCCGCAATACCGCCTGGAAGATGGTGGAACTGGCCCTCGAATCCCTCGAAACCAAAGCCAAAGTAGAAATCCACATCGAAAAGCGCCTGCCCGTCCAGGGCGGCCTGGGAGCCGGCTCCGCCAACGCCGTAGCCGCGCTAATCGCCCTCGAAAGGGAACTGAGTGTTTGGGATAACAAGGAAGCGGGTGCCCCAGGTCTCCCGATTTTGGAGACCTGGGATAGCAAACCCCTCGAACTAGCCGCCAAAGTAGGCTCCGACGTGCCCTTATTCCTCATCGGCGGCGCAGTCTTAGGCCTCGACCGAGGCCAGGAAGTCTACCCACTCCCCGACTTCGAGCCAACCTGGTGCGTCATCACCGCGCCGGCCATCGGCATCTCCACCCCGCAAGCCTTCCGCGACTGGGATGCCCGCTGTGCCGCCCAGGGATTGACCGCAGAAGCCAGTGCCGGTAAACTAAAAGAGTTGAGCCGTGCCTACGCAAGCGCCTTTTCGGGCAGCGCCCTGAAAGGTATAGAAGGTACAGGTTCCTCCGGTGTTCTTCCTGATGGAAAGAACCTGGCCGGACCGCAAGAGTCCGCGCTTGTCCGCACCGGGATCACAAGCTGGATTCGGAACGACTTTGAAGATGTCGTCTTTCCCCAGCAGCCCTCCCTGCGTGAAATCAAGCGTCTTCTTGCGGCTGACGACCAGCCGGAGCGAGCCCTGTGCGCCCAGCTTTCGGGGTCCGGTTCCGCGCTTTATGGGTTGTACCAAACCCGGAGCGCGGCCGAAGCAGCCTTGATGAGGCTGAGCCGGTTCACGGAAGTTGAGGGACAGGTTTCAGTTCAGGGAACACTGACCCAAACCGTGCCCCGCTCCGTTTACTGGGCGCAGATGCTTTCGTGAGACGATATTGACAACGGTCCGTTGCGCGCGAAAGAGTAGCCGGCGGCTGGCAAAGGGAACCCCCGCGAGCCAAATAGCTCAAAGGGTTGAAGTGTTGGGCGATCGTCTAATGGTAGGACAGTGCCCTTTGGAGGCACTTGTCTAGGTTCGAATCCTAGTCGCCCAGCCAGATTTTTGTTGTGGTAGGGCAGGGCTTTAGCCCTGCCGCAAACGCACCGCCCGAGGTCGTATTTCGGGCCACAAGTTGTATTTCGGTTTAGTTCAGCCAAAGCAAACCAGCTTGGAGGACTCAGAAAAGATGGAAACCGCAACGTCAACGGCAACCGTGGAAGACAAACCGCAGGGCGCACCGATCGAGGGGCCAAACACACCCAAAGACGGCGCGCAGCCTGCACCGGACGCCAGGGCAAAGGATGCGAAGGCCGCACCCGAGCGCAAGCGAACCCGGAACCTGGGCGAAGACCGGCGCTTCAAGCTCTTTTCCGGCACCGCCAACCGAGCCCTCACCGACGAGGTCGCCCGC
>JASHPD010000284.1 GCA_030038315.1 Acidobacteriaceae bacterium | reverse complement strand
CTTCATATTCATTCCACCGGTAGTTTCGAGTTACTGGAGCGCCGACCGGCAGGTTTGTTCCGCTCTTCGTGGTGTTGTACGTGATGTTGCCCACATTGACAATCCCGATCAGTCCCATGACGTCGCTGTTGTAGTCGCCCGCATATCCGCTGGCTACCAGGGGATAGCCATTCGGTCCCGGATCGAATCCTGCGGCGCCGTCGCCTGAAATCGTTCCCGGATTCAGATACTGGAATGTGCCGCTGGCGTTGGCATAGGACAGTGCATTGCTGGAGGAGCGATCGGAGATAAAGCGGATGTTGGTTCCAAAAGCAAGGTCGTGGTCGTGCCTGGTCCAGGTCAGATTGTCAATCAAGTTGTAGAGCGGGACGATGGTCGACGACGAGGCTGTTGTCGCCTGTAACGGTGTCACGCTCTGGAGCTGGACATACGGACCGTTCAGCAGGCCGGAGCTGCTCAGCCCCTGTCGCGTAAGGCCGATCTCCGCGTTGTTGACCAGATTATTGCTGAGAAGAAGAGTGTAGCCGGCGGCAAATCCCTTGCTATTGGTCAGGGAAACGCTGCTTGCAGGCTGGCCGGGAAACTGCGGCGCCCCCGGTTCTGAGTCGTTCTGGAGGTTGCCGCGCCAGAACAGGA
This sequence comes from Acidobacteriaceae bacterium, assembly GCA_030038315.1. GTDB lineage: Bacteria > Acidobacteriota > Terriglobia > Terriglobales > Acidobacteriaceae > Telmatobacter. The sequence goes on along the minus strand of JASHPD010000284.1, from coordinate 7,917 downwards.
TATTGCGGCTGTTGATATTCCAGTCGAGACGGGCGATATAGGTGTTGTAGCTGCTGTCAGAGTTATAGGAAAAACTATAGCCTTCCGTATTGAGCAGATCGCCTACCGTTGGATTGTTGGGCTGAGGATAAGAATTGAAGTAACTTTCAACGGCGGCACTGGGCCCGATTCCCAGAGGGTCCATGCCCTGCAGGTCGCTTGGCGTGAGCGTATACTCACCCGCCGCATTTGCGCCATTGCCCGAACCGCCGGCAGGACATTGGGAAGGCGTATTACAGACGTACGCCAGATAGCCTGCCCGGTAAGCCGGCATGGGGACGACATCGCTGTTCGACACGAACCCCTGCGTATCGCGCCGCCCTTCATAGTTGAGAAAGTAGAACGCTTTGTTCTTGACGATCGGCCCGCCAATGTCGGCGCCAAAAACGTTACGGATGAGCTTGAGGGCCGAATTAGGCTCGCCTTCCGCAAGCTCCGTCTGCTTGTTGAAAAAATCGTTGGCGTGGAAGACATCATTCCGGTTATAGGTGTAGAGCGCTCCATGAATGTCGTTGGAGCCGCTTCGCGTGACAAGGGCGACCTGCGCTCCGGATGAGCGGCCTTCGTCCGCATTCGGATTGGTTGTGGTCACGCGAAAGTCGGCAACAGAATCCTGGGTAACGCGAAGAACGCTCGTGAAAGCATAACCATTGTTGATATCGTTTACATCGATTCCGTCCAAAGTGATATTTGACTGGTCGGAGTGTCCGCCATCGGTCGCTCCGCTGCGGGAATCCGTCGGAGTGTTGCCGTTTGACTGCGTTCCGGAATTCGCGTCGGTGCGCCCGAGGTAGGTGACGCCGGGCTGCAGGCTCAGCAGGTCCGGAACATTTCTTGCTTCGATGGGAAGCTCCCGGACCTGCTCGCTGTTGAAGGCATTGCCCAGCGTCGCGTCCGTCGTGTTCAGGAGCGGCGCTGTAGACGCAACCACCGTCACGTTGGACGTGACCGCCGAAACCTGCATCTTGACATTAATGGTGGCGGGTTGGCTCACGAGCAATTCAAACGGCGGTTGTTTGACTCCCGCAAATCCGGCTGCCATAACAATGAGCGTGTATCTGCCCGACGGGAGCTGAGAGAATTCATACTCTCCGGAACCATTGGACGTTGTCGAGCGAGCGGCTCCGGTGGCGAGAGAGACGATCGTCACCTTCGCTCCGGGAATTGCGGCCCCGCTGCTGTCCAGAATTTGACCTCCGAGGCTGGTGGTTGCCTGCGACCAGAGCGAGGGCGTGAATAACCCCAAGAAGACCCCGAGAAACATAACAAACACGCGATGCTTGCGCATGTCACCGACCTCTCCGAATAATGTGTGCAACCAGCCAGTACGCGCTCAACGCCAGCCGCAACACAGAGACGCCGCAATGCAGCCGCGCGTAGATTTTCGCTTTTGAGATTCCTCATTCCGAATGAATCGATGGAGGAACCCAAATTTTCAGTAACGCGACTCTAACATTCTCAAGCGCTGCTGGCCAATGAAAATTACATAAGAGATCATGAAGAATTTGCATGACCTCTTGCTTTTGCGCCATTCCCCGAAATGCCGCCTGAACGATCGACAAAGCAGTCGCCGGCCGGAGTTCTTTACTTGTTTGAGTGGATCGGATCGGCGTGCCGTTACGCTGGGTTTCTCTTGGCTTCATTCACGAGCCACTGCGTGAAAGTAGAGATCAAGGTAGAGGAAGCTTTTGCTTCAGGAACAACCAGGTAGTAAGAACTGTTGCTGCGCGTCGGGCAGTCGAACAACTCCACCATCTTTCCGCAGGAAAGTTCCTCCTGGATGAGGATTCGTGGAAGAATTGCCACTCCAAGATCGCAAACAACCGCCTGTGCGATCATATTGAACTGCTCGAATCGCGGGCCTCGGAGGGGATGGCCGCTCTCAACCCCGGCATTCTCAAACCACTTGGCCCATGCGTCCGTGCGGGTAGTCTGGTGCAGCAGGGTCGCTTTGGCCAGATCGGCAATCTTCCGGATGCGATGCGCATTTCTATATCGTGGACTGCAGACCGGCACGGTTTCCTCGTCCAGCAAGTGGTGGCAGATTGCCCCAGGCCACGTGGGAAGTCCGTAATGAATGCCGGCGTCAAATGGCTCCTGGCAGAAATCGAAAGGCTCCAGTCGGGTAGCGAAGTTTACGATGACACCCGGATGCTTCTCAAGAAAGCGATTGAGCCGCGGCATCAGCCACCTGGTTGCAAATGTTGGAAGCACGGCAAGATGCAGATAGCTTGTATTTCCACCGCAGGCCATAATGCGGCTGGTCGCCTCATGCAGGCCGGCGAGAAGCGATGTAACGTCGTTCAAGTAGAGTTTGCCCGCGTCTGTAATGAGCAGCCTCTGGCGAACCCTCTTGAAGAGCGAGACATCGAGGAGCGATTCCAGTTGGCAAATCTGCCGGCTCACGGCGCTCTGCGTCAGGTGCAGCTCCTGCGCGGCGAGCGTCACGCTCCCGTGGCGAGCAATGCTCTCAAAAGCCTGCAGCGCGGCGAGGGACGGAATGCGGACAATGGATGGAACTGCCGTCGATGGATTCCTGTCAACCATAAAGCGAAGCTCGCGATAGTGAAACAGATAGCCCGTCAACAATCAGTCGAAAGCGCGGGCCAGCATGGCCGGATAGAGGCTTGATCCCGACGGAGAGACACTATCACATATCCGCATAAGATCGTGACAAAAAATGAGTCGCGGATTCTAATGCCGGATGATACAGAAGCGGTTCCGGAAATTCGGGCAGTGGGATAAGTAGAAAGTTTGTTCTCCCACAGCCCTGAGGTGGCAGATACGGGGAGAGCAGGATAAGCGAGCGGCCACCTGGCTTCCTGACACTAAATCCCATTAGCAATTAGCATGAAATGGTGTATAAGCAGTTCCCTGTAACCAAGGTCGATCTGGTGGGCATCGGTCTCAACGCAACGGACTCCGTCATCCCGCTGGCAGCATTCCCCACTCTCGGTTCCAAGACCGAGTACAGCGAGCGCAGTGTTCTGCTTGGCGGGGAAATCTCCACCGCTGTGATCGCTTGCCGCCGCTGGGGGCTGCGCACCCGCTACATCGGACGGCTTGGCGATGACTACGCTGCGCGTCTCCACCGCGCTGCCTTCGATGACGTCGGCGTCGAGACCCGCATTATCACCGTGGAAGACGCATCCAGCCCGCAGTCGCTCATACTTGTGGACGGCTCGGGCGAACGCACCGTTCTGTGCCATCGTGATCCGCGCCTGACCATGCAGCCGGAGGACATGGAACGTGAATGGATCACCTCCGCTCGGGCGTTGCTCGTCGATGGCTATCACACCACCGCTGCCATCACCGCCGCGACCTGGGCCCGCGAGGCAGGCGTCCCTGTCATTGCCGACCTGGATGTCATACGTCCTGGCATTAACGACCTGCTGCCGCTGGTGGACTACGCCCTTGCCAGCCGTGAATTCCCGGCAGCGCTGACTGGAGAGCCGGACCTGAAGAAGGCTTTAGCGGGCTTCCATGATCAGTTTCATTGCCGCCTGACTGGGGTCACCCTCGGGCAGGACGGCGTCCTGACGTGGGACGGCGAGCAGTTGATTCACCGACCTGCCTACCGGGTCTCTACCGTCGATACCACAGGCGCCGGCGATCTCTTCCATGCCGGCTTTGTCTACGGGCATCTGCAAGGCTGGCCCATCGAGCGCCAGCTTGATTACGCCTGCGCCGCCGCCGCTCTGAACTGTACTCGCGCCGGCGCTCGCGGGCGCATTGGAACCGTCGATGAAATCACGCACCTCCTGGCGGGCAACAAGCGGTACGACATTTCTGAAGCGCGCTAAGGCGGCTTCCGGCCTTGAAGCTGGACAGGCGTTTTGAGGCTTTGCGATGCCGGATCAAAACAGGGTTCGAGCCCGGCTGCACTAATCTATTCCTCTATGCCGCTGTCACGCTCCCAGGTTCGCGGAATCGATCTCGATGCACAGACACGCTGCGCGCATTACAGATCCGAGTTCGACATCATCGCCATCAAAATGAAGTGCTGCGGCATTTACTACGCTTGCAAGGAATGCCACGAGGCTTTAGCACGCCATCCGGCTAAGGTCTGGCCGCGCGCGGAATGGGCTCAATACGCCGTGCTTTGCGGCGCCTGCGGGCATGAGATGAGTATTGAACAGTACATGGCGAGCGGCTATCAATGCCCCGCCTGTACTTCGGCATTCAATCCCGGCTGCCGCAAACATTACCACTTCTACTTTAAGTTGGATGAGACGGTTTGAGTTCGTTCGATAAAGTCGCTCACGATAGTGGCGCACTTTTCAAGAAACTCCCTGTCCTGTGCCGAGAAGGCTGCAAGGTCGTGGCTGTCGATGTCGATTTCACCCGCCACCGCGCCATTCACCCGTATGGGAACGACAATCTCCGATTGAGTTGCCAGCGAACAGGCAAGATAACGCGGATCGGAGTTCACATCGTCCACAATCACGGTAGCATTCTGCGCAACAGCCGCTCCGCAGATTCCCTGGCTTACAGGAATGCGCACATGCTCCGTCGGCGCGCCGTGAAACGGCCCGAGAACAAGCGTCTCCGGCGCGCCGGCATCAAGCATGTAGAAGCCCGTCCAGTTGTAGTAGGGCAGATACCGCGGGATGATTTCGACGATGAAGCTCTGCAAGGCCGCAAGATCGCTCGCCGTTGCGGCAAATGCGGCTACTTCGGAAAGAATCCGGGTGAAGGGTTTCTCGGGCATACTTCTATTCTGCACTTCTCCGGTCACCGGAGCGAACTTCACGCATTAGAGCGCTACTGAGCCCATGCAATCGTGGAGCCCTCTTTTTTCCATCAAAAAACACGGGCATCCGGTTTTTGCGTCCTCAGCCGGGCATTATAAATGGAATGAGGTATAAGCCAGGTGCGGAACCAGACCCCTTCAGCAGAGACTCCAGAAGAGAAAAAGATTACGGAGCTTCGTTTTGCCCAGGACAAGGCGGAAACGCTTTTTCACGAGGTAGAAACACGAGGACTGATCCGTGCCGGCATTGCCGAAAGCCAGCTTAACCAGGATATCTACGATCTGGCGAAGGCGATGTATGGAATTACAACGTACTGGCACAAACGGATCGTCCGCGCGGGAGCCAATACATTGTTGCCCTACGCAGAGAACCCGCCAGACCACGCCATTCGAGAAGATGACATTCTGTTCCTCGACCTTGGGCCCGTATTCGAAGAGTATGAGGCGGATTTCGGCCGGACCTTCGTGATCGGATCAGATCCTACAAAGCTGAAGATGCGCGAGGATGTGGCAAAAGCATTTGCCGATGGGAAACGTTACTTCAACGAAAATCCGGATATCACGGCAAATCAGCTTTATGCCTACGCCGTATCTCTCGCCGAAAAATACGGCTGGGAATTTGGCGGGCCGATTGCCGGACACCTGATTGGCCAGTTCCCGCACGAAAAGATTGCGGATGACAAGGTAACGCTCTATGTTCATCCGAAGAGCCGCCTGCGTATGCGCTCAAGAGACGACAACGGCCACATGCGCCACTGGATTCTGGAGATCCACTTTGTTGACCGGGAGCGTCAGATTGGCGGTTTTTTCGAAGAACTGCTGACAGTGAATTAAGCGGCGTAGACCGGAACGCCAAAGTTGGATGCAAGACTGCCACTCTGCATGGCTCACCGGATTCATTATCCAGGCCCTTCAAGCCAGGGCTTTCTCTAATAACGCGCGCAAGAAAAAAGGCTGGCGACGCTGCTGCCTGCTGTGTTTAGCTGGATGGGCACTCCTCCTTTCGATGTGTCATGTCTTCTATCTGCGCTTTCTTCCGCAGGAAGATACGGATTGCCGGGCAGATGTTCCGGCCTGAATCCGCAAACGATGACGTGACCTTCGAGGATCGATTGCCTGAAGCCTGCTGCGTGGATCGATTCTACTGCTGTCGATTTTGGGCTGACGCGGTGTTGTAATTTGACCGGAACTGAGGACGCCGATGCAGAAAGCCGTGACGCCTGTTGTCTTTGTTGCCTTTGCTAATCCTGCCGACTCGACAGGGAGGGCCCTTCCTTCCCTGCAGCAGGAAGAGGCGAATATTCATCAGGCGCTTGCCGACGGCGAGCGGTGCGGAGGGTGGGAGTACCGCACGAGCTTCAACTGCACGCGCGCCGAGCTGGTGGACATCTTTGACACCAACCGCGTGGCCGTGCTTCACTTCGGCGGGCACTCGAACCAGCAGAGCCTCTGGCTGCCTGCCGAGGCTCCGGACAACCAGGTGGTGGATGGAAATCTGCTGGTGAATTTTCTGGCGAAGCAGAAAAGCCTGCAGCTTGCATTTTTCAACTCCTGTTCGAATCAGGCATGGGCGGCAAGGCTCGCCGGAACGGTTCCGTATGTGATTGCCAGCGTGGCTCCGCTGCCGGATGATGTGGCGCTTTATTTTGCCTCGTCATTTTACAGCTATCTGACAGCGAAAACTCCAAGCACGGTAGAAGAGGCTTTCCAGCAGGCTGCGGCGGCGACAGTGAGTTTGCATGAGGAACACTTTCACCCGGCGGCGAAAGAGCCTCCGCCGTTCCGGTTGATGGATGAAGTCATGGAGATGGACTTTTCCTCATCGGAGCAGGCGACGTTTCCCTGGATCGGATTGAAGCGGGCAGACGCTCCGCCGCAGTCGTGGAAGCTGAGCGACGTGACGAACGATCCGCTGATCGGGCTGCCGCCGCTTGAGCCGGAGGATTATGTACTGCCGGATCGACCCTATGTGACGATCAAAGGGCATGGTAAAAATGATGGCGCGCTATTCTTTGGGCGGAAGGCGAAGATTCGCGAGCTCTCGGATTGGGCGTTGACCGCCGGCGGGGACACGAATCCGATCTGCTTGTTTTATGGGCAGTCGGGCGTGGGCAAGTCGTCGCTGCTGAATGCCGGGCTGCTGCCGCGGTTAAAGAAGCTGAGCGCGGTTGCCTACCAGCGGCGGAACCTGAACCTGATTGACGATCTGCATAGTGCAATCGGCGATGTGCTGGGGATTAAGCCGCCTGCCGGCGTGGCGGATGTGGCGGCGTGGCGGGCGGAGCAGGCGCAGGCGTGGATGAACCTGCCGGGGCGTTCCTTGATTCTTCTTGACCAGGTGGAAGAGGCGATTACACACCAGAACAGCAGCGGGCCCCACAATGACAATGAAGAACTGCGCGCGTTTACGGAATATGTGAAAAAGATCTTCGGCGCGCGACCCAAAGACTCAAAGGCGCGGCTGCTGCTGAGCTTTCGCAAGGAGTATCTCGCCGAGATTCGCGGCTATTTCGCTGACGGCGACACGAACGATGCGCCGATGCTGGTGGATCACTTCTGGCTCGAACGGTTGACCGGCGACGAGATCATCGAGGTGGTAACGGGGCCGGCGAATTCGCGCATCACGCGCGATGTGTATAAGATTTCTTTTCCCGAGGGCGACAGGCTGCCGGTGCAGATTCGCGACGATCTGCTGAAGGAGGACACGCCGATCGCGCCGGTTCTGCAGATTGTGCTCAACCAGCTTTGGGATGAGACGCCGGAGGGGAATGGCGGGCGGAGCTACACGCTTGCGACGTATCAAGGACTGTCAGGGCTTAAGGCCCCGCTGCTTGGGTTTTATAACGAGCAGGTAAAGAAGCTGGTCGATGAAAACCCGGAGTTTGACGCCGGGCAGGGGCTGGAGCTCGATCTGCTCCTTGAGCACACTACGAAATTCGGCACTTCGCAGCGGCGGACCTTTGAGGACCTGCAGAAGAAATATCCCGCGGTTGCCAGCCTGGACAGGATTCTGACGGCGAATAAGGATCTGTTTCTGCTCACGGAGCCGGCCGGCGATGAAGATGAGGTGGACGTTGGGGGCGGGAGCACGACCCTGGCGCACGATACGCTGGCTCCGCTGATCC
>JASHPD010000024.1 GCA_030038315.1 Acidobacteriaceae bacterium | reverse complement strand
TTGGTGACGATCAGAATCACCGGCAGCACGGCGAAGGCCAGCAGCGCCAGCCACCACTTCACCCAGAGCATGAAGATGCCCATAAAGGTGAGCGTGAAGAAGTCATCCACGATCGCGAGAATGCCGGCCGTAAACATCTCGTTGATCGCGTCCACGTCCGAAGTAAGGCGCGTGACGAGCCGGCCCACAGCATGATTATCAAAAAAGCCCACGTGCAGCCGCTGCATGTGGCGGAAGATTTCGCTGCGCAGGTCGAACATCACCTTCTGCCCGACCCACTGCATCAGGTACGTCTGGATGAACTCGAAGAGATATGCCGAAAGCAGCGCGGCGAGGTAAAGCCATGCGAGCTGCGTAATGCCGGTCCAGGGATCGGGCGAAAGTTTCGCGCCAAGCCACGCCGTGTAGGGCCGGCTCGCGTGCGTCATGTAGCGGTCGATGCCGACATTGACGAAGTATGGCCCGGCAATGTCGCTCAGCGCCTTGAGCGTGACGGAGACAGACGAGATCGCAGCCTGCGCCCAGTAAGGGCGCATATAGCGGCCAAGCCTGCGCATCAGCGCCGAATCGTAGACCTTGCCTACGGGATCTTCATCGGTTTTGCGCGCCTGCCTGCTGGCAGGTTGTGCGTCGGTTGGCTTGTTCTTGTCCGTCATTTGCCGCGGGGAGCTTCCGCTCTTATTGTACGTTTGATGCCGCCGAGGAAGATTCGACGCGCTTTCACGGTTCTGCTAGATGGAAACTGAATTCTCGCGCAAGATTCTTCCGGGCTTAAACTATCTATAGGAGGCGGTGCATGAGCGACGGACGCGAAGAACGCGCGGAGCAGGAGTGGCGGCGCGAGCAAGAGCAGCAGCGTGACCGCGAAGAACAATATCTCGACCGCAGTCTCCCAGGCTCATCGAAAGACCAGTGGAAGCCCGAGCGCAAAGAATCCTAGCCTGACAAAAGTCGCAGACGGCGGCTTACGCCACCTTTGCAACTTTCTTCTTTGGCCTGCCGCCCAGCTTGCCATTCTGCCGCGCGGCAGCCGTCTTCGCCTTGCTTTTCGCAAGCCCGCCCTGCCGGCCCATGCGGCTCGCCATCCATTTGCGCGTGCCGAGAATCCCTTCGAGCAGCCCCGGAATGTAAATGTCCGCATCGATCTTCGGGAAATAAATCCCGAAGCCGGAAGGAGAGATTTCTATCTCGCTCAATTCCGCCGGCGTTGCATCTTCCACTCCCTGCACATCCTGCGGGTTGAAGGCAATGTCCAGCTTTGTGTTGAGTTGAATCATGATGCGGTTCGTGCGCCGGTCATAGCGAACTGCAACCGCGTGCGGCGTGGTTGCCAGCATCTCCTGCATTCTTTTATTCGCTTCCTCAAATTCCTTCCGCGTTACCATGAATCCCCTCCCACGCATCGATGAGTTCCGGCAAATGCTCGTCCAATGCCCGCATGATTCTTGCAAGATCGCGCTGGTTGAATCCGTAGTTTCCACGCGAGGTAACGGGACCATCCGGCGCGTTCAGTTCAAAGATAGCCTCATGCCCCTGCCCAATCCCATGAACGTGGGCCGGACGATGGTCGTGCGGATAAACGAGGACACGCAAACTGCCAATCCTCATCACGGTTGGCATATTAAAAATAGCCGGCTATCTGCTTCACTCATGTAAACGCAACAGGTTGGTGTCTTTGATGATCGAGGCACCGTAGATATTGTGCCGACATGAGTCAAGCAGATACCCAGTTAAAAATAATTATAACTAAAAATCCAAACGCTTGGGTTTTTCTTCGGATAAACAAAAGCCCCGGCAAGTTCGCCGGGGCTTTTTGCGGGTTGAAGTTGGCCTACGCGCTGTAAAGCAGCACGCCTACGGACTTCTCTTCGCTCGCCGCCTCGTCCGCGCTCACCGGGCGGTAGAAAAGCTGGTTGTTTTCGAGATAGACCTCAAGAAATGCGGGGCGGTCGGTGATCTGGCCCGCGATAAGCGCTTCCGAGAGCGGGTCTTCAACGTAACGCTGCAACGCGCGGCGTAGCGGGCGAGCGCCATAGCTGCGGTCGGTGAGCGTCTTGTCGAGAATCCACTTCTTCGCCTCTTCGGTGACGGAGATGGTGATGGCCTTCTGCGCCAGGTTGGTATTGAGCTGCTGCACGAGCAGCTCGACGATCTGGATCAGGTCGGCATCGGAGAGCGACTGGAAGAGGATGACTTCGTCCAGGCGGTTCAGGAACTCGGGGTTGAAGGTCTTCTTCACCTCGTTCTTGACCAGCTCTTCGATCTTTTCCGTCACCAGGTCTTCACGCTCGGACTGGAAGCCCAGGCCCTGCTTTTTCTGCAGGTGCCGCGCGCCAATGTTCGAGGTCATGATGAGGATCGTGTTCTTGAAATCGACCGTGTTGCCGAGACCATCGGTCAACTGGCCGTCTTCAAAAACCTGCAAGAGCAGGTTGAAGACATCCGGGTGCGCCTTCTCGATCTCGTCGAGCAGGACCACCGAGTACGGCGAACGCTTGACGCGCTCGGTTAATTGGCCGCCCTCCTCGTAGCCCACGTAACCCGGAGGCGAACCGATGAGCTTCGAGACCGAATGTTTCTCCATGAACTCCGACATATCGAAGCGGATGAGCGCCTTGTCCGAGCCGAAGAGGAATTGCGCCAGCGTGCGCGCCATTTCCGTCTTGCCCACGCCCGTCGGTCCAAGGAAAAGGAAAGAGCCGATGGGCCGGGCTGGAGATTTCAAACCCGCCCGCGAACGCCGAATCGCGCGCGCCAGCGCCGAGATCGCCTTATCCTGCGAGATGACGCGCTTGTGTAGCTCTTCTTCCACGCGCAGCAGCTTCTGCGTCTCTTCTTCCTTGATGCTCGTCACCGGAACGCCTGTCCAGCGGCTGACTACATCCTCGATGTCCTCGCGGCCCACGATACCGGCAGCAGAATCATCGAGATGGTACTTATCGCGCAGCGCGCGCAGATTCTCGCGTTCCTTGCGCTCTTCGTCGGAGTAGAACCGCGCCTTCTCAAACTCGTGATTGGCAATCGCCGAGTCCATGCGGTGCACGATGAACTTGATCCGCTTCTGGACCTCGGTGATCTCCTCCGGCAGCGAGGTCTGGCGCAGCTTCACGCGCGCGCCGGCCTCGTCGATGAGATCGATGGCCTTGTCCGGCAGGAAGCGGTCGGGAATATAGCGGTTGGAATGCGAGACGGCGAACTCGATCGCCGCATCCGTGTAGCTGACCGCGTGGAATTTCTCATAGCGGTCCTTGATGCCCATGATGATCTTGACCGCGTCGGCCTCATTCGGCGGCGGAACCTTGACCGCCTGAAAGCGGCGTTCGAGCGAGCGGTCTTTCTCGATGGACTTGCGATACTCCGCCGGCGTGGTTGCGCCGATGCACTGGATTTCGCCGCGGCTCAGCGCGGGCTTCAGAATGTTCGCCGCATCGAGCGAACCTTCCGCAGAGCCGGCGCCCACCAGCGTATGCAGCTCATCGATAAAGATGATGCAGTTCTGGTTCTCCATCAGCTCTTTCATGATGGTCTTCAGCCGCTCTTCAAACTGGCCGCGGTACTTCGTTCCGGCAACGATGAGCGAAAGATCGAGCGCCAGCACGCGCTTGTCGGAGAGAAACGTCGGAACCTCGCCGTCGGCGATGCGCTGCGCAAGGCCTTCGACAATGGCCGTCTTGCCCACGCCCGGCTCGCCGATCAGCACCGGATTGTTCTTGGTGCGGCGGCAGAGAATCTGCACCACGCGCTCGAGCTCGCCGTCGCGGCCCACGAGCGGATCGAGCTGCGCGTCCATGGCTGCTTGCGTCAGGTCGCGGCTGAACTCGGCCAGCAAACTCGATTCGCGCTGCCGCTGCTGCGCCGGAGCCTTCTCCTGCGTCACGCGGGCAAGCTCGTCGCGGATTTGCGCGAGCTTGAGTCCACGCTCCTGCAGAATTTCCGACGCAAAGCACTTCTCTTCGCGCAGCAGGCCGAGCAGCAGATGCTCCGTACCAATATGTTTATGCCCCAGCCGCTCGGCTTCCTCGGCGGCATAAGCCAGAACGCGCTTGCACTCGTTGGACAGCGGCAGATCGACCGAAGTCGAAACCTTTTCGCGGATGGTAGTGTGCGCCTCAATCTGCTTGCGGATGGACTCGACCGAGGCATGAGAGCGTAGGAAACGGTTGGTCAGCACCTTGTCTTCCCGCAGCAGACCCAGGAGCAAGTGCTCGGTCTCAATGTAAGGGGAGCCAAACTGGCTGGCTTCATACCGCGCGAAGAAGATCACGCGCCGCGCCTTCTCCGTGTAGCGCTCGAACATGGTGTTCTCCCTTGTGCCGGGCTTATCGGCCCTGGTGGCTGTCCAGTTTACTGCTGGCCTCAGCCCCTTGCCGCCTGCCCGGTGAAAACAATGCCGCCCAAGACCATAAACAGGACCATTTTGAAAAGTGGTTACCGTCTTGGAACAGCTAAGTCGGATGGTTTCGGAGATTATGCGGCTGGTTTTCCGCCTCCACGGCTTGCGCGTTCGTGCTGCTCTTGCCGTCCATCCTGCATGTAAAAGGAGCCATTGCTCCCTGCGCGTTCTTCTTAAAATCAGGCCCCAAACTCAAACTCGATGTGCGGCCTGAAAGCTGCGTCACTCTCTGCGGACCCGGTTTTCTGCGTGAAGTTGCCGCTAAGGAATGTTGCCGGTAGCTGGGTTGATTTCAGCAAGCCTTCCGCCTTCGAGACGCAGCGTGCGCGTACATCGGGCGGCAAGCTCAAGGTTGTGGGTTACAAGAATCGAGGTCAGCCCGTGCGTGCCGTGCAGGCGCGTAATCAGATCGAAGATCTGCCCGGAGGTGGTTTCATCCAGGTCGCCCGTCGGCTCGTCGGCCAGTAGTAAACGCGGAGAATTGACCAGCGCGCGAGCCAGCGCCACGCGTTGCTGCTCGCCGCCGGAGAGCTCGCCGGGACGATGCGCGGCGCGGTCTTCAAGCCCGACCTCGCGGAGCCAGTTTGCCGCCTCTGTCATCGCTTCCCTCTTCGTTAGGCCGCGGGCCAGCAGCGGCATGGCTACGTTCTCCTGCGCCGTAAACTCCGGCAGCAGGTAATGGAACTGCCACACGTAGCCGATCTCGCGGTTGCGGAAGGCTGCGGCCTCGCGCGGCGCGAGCTCCGCTACGTTGGTTGACGCGCAGTATACCGTCCCCGCGGAAGGCGCATCAAGAGCGCCAAGAATGTGCAAAAGTGTGCTCTTTCCCGCGCCGGAGCGGCCTATGATGGCCAGCAGCTCACCGGCCTTGACTTCAAGGTCAAGATTGCGGAAGAGCGTCAGCGGTCCGCGCCCGGTGGTATAGGTTTTTTCAAGATTTCGAATCTGAACAATCGAATCCGCAGAAGGCTTCGCGGACGCTCGCAGCTCCCTCTCCCGCTCGGAGCGGGAAGCCTGCGCGGCAGCCGCTGGTGAAAACAGGGTCATCCGTACACCTTATTTTAACCTGCCGGAACGCGCTGGACAGAATCTGTTGGGCAGGCACTCATTAGACGCGATGAGGTTCGTATAAGGATGCAAGGGTGGGAGGGGTACAGGGTTCACAAACCAATGCCGAGGCAAATCGCAGCCGCCCATCTCGATACAGCGCAGACTGATCCCTGCACCCCGTACCCTATTTTTGGCGGTGCGGACAGCTCTTCGCATTCACGCACTCGTCCGCAATGCGCAGCCGCTCGACGGGACGGCCGTTCACAAGATGCTCGCTCACAATCTCCGCCGCGTCTGCCGGAGTCACCTTGCCGTACCAGACCGCCTCGGGATACACAACCACCGTAGGCCCGTGCTCGCACTGGTCCAGGCAGCCGGATTTATTGATGCGCACGCGCGAGCCGAGATTCGCGGCCTTCGCCGCCTGCTGCAGTGCCGTGTGCACTTCGCTCGTTCCATCCGCAGTGCAGGATGGCCGCGGCGCGCCGGCGGGACGATTGTTAAGGCAAACAAAAACATGATGCTCGAAACCAGGCAAAGGGGCTGATCCTCCTTTAGCCAGAGTACGGCACGAGACAGACCTCGAATGACAACTCCGATTGAATTTGCCACGTGTCAGGGCACGGCTGGTAGGCCGGGGATTTATCCCCGGCAATCAATCCAGCAAAAAGCATCCGGGCTTCAGCCCCTGAGGAATGTTTTTTCAATCAAACCGCTGCCGGTTTCCACAGAAATCTGCACCAACCAAGCCTCATCTGCGAGAATGGGAGCCTGACGCTTATGAGCAAGGACAATCTGATTTCGCTGAAAGACGACATGGTGGCCTTCATCGCGGGCCACGGACTCGAACGCCTTCCTGGCTTCGTCACCGAAGACGTGCCCACCGTGCTGTGGGACGGCAAGGACAATCCCGACTCGTGGAAGGATTTCGTCGAAATGGCCAAGCACGCCGGCGCGCCGTTCGTAACCTTCAGCGAGGTCACGCTCGAACGCGAGGAACTGGACGCGCTCGTCGAAGAAGCCGGCGAGATGAACTACCCCGACGAGGAAGCCAGCGAGCTGGTCGAAGCCGAGTGGCTGCGCAAGTACGCCGGAATGCTCGGCTACATCCAGTTGGGCTTCGTCTACCAGGGCATCGTCATTCTGCATGAGACAACAACCGAGTGGTACGAGCGCTACCAGGCGCTGCTCGAAGACATCGAGAGCTTTCACGACATAGTGATCGACGACCACAACCACGACCACGACGAGGACTAGCCGTCCAGGCGACTGCGCCTTCGGCGCCATTCGTGCTGGTGCGAGCTTCTGTGGTTTCCTTCCTTGCGGCAAAAAAACTGCAAGGCTTTTGTAGCAAGCTATTGCTGGTGCACCAGACAGCTAGAGAACGTCCATGAGAAAGTCAACTGTCGTATTCGTTGAATTAGGCATGTTGGGAGGAATCGCGGTAGCAGGATATACGCTACCCGACAACACTCCGCTTTGGATATTTCTCTCAGCAAGCGGTGCCTGCTTTTTGATCGGCAACATTCTTTTGGTGAAAAAGCTAAAAGAGAGAAAGCCTAAAAACCCGGTTGCGCAAAGTAGGTTTTGGGTGCACATTCTTCGAGCGATGGCTATACTAGCCGTCTCTTGGTTTTTGATCTTCCTTCTGTACAAGCATTGGCTCTAATTGTCGAATGTCGGAACGGCCGCCACTCAAATAACACACTTTTGATATTGCATCCATGACTGTCAAACAGAGATGGGAGATTGCACCGGCGCATCCGGCAGAGGCCGATGCGCTTGCCAAATCCGCGCATCTTCCCCACGTGCTCGCCGAGCTGCTCCTGGCGCGCGGCATCACGGACGCCGCGCAGGCGCACGCGTTTCTCCATCCAGCGGCAGACCGGCTCCACGATCCGCTGCTCATGCTCGGCATGAAGGAAGCTGTCGAGCGCGTCGAGCGTGCCATCACGCAAAAAGAGCCCATCCTGCTCTACGGCGATTACGACGTGGACGGCACGACAGCCGTCGTCCTGCTCAAGACCACGATCGAAATGCTCGGCGGCCCGAATTCCAGCGGCCTCGTCCGCTTTCACGTTCCGCATCGCCTGCGCGAGGGCTACGGGCTGCAATCGAGCGTTCTCGAAGCAGCGTATGCCGACGGCGTGCGCCTCGTCGTCACCGTCGATACGGGAATGCGCGCCGTGGCCGAAGCCGAAACCGCGCGCCGCATCGGCCTCGACCTTATCATCACCGATCATCACCTGCCGAGCGCGAGCGATCCTTTGCCGCGCGCCGCGGCGATTCTCAATCCCAACCAGCCGGGCTGCGCATATCCCGAAAAATCCCTGTGCGGCGCGGCGATTGCCTTCAAGCTGGCGCAGGCGCTGCTCGAACACAGCGATCCGGCCCGGCACGATGCGGCCCGCGTGCGCGAAAAGATTCTGCCGAGTTTTTTGAAGATGGCCGCGATTGCCACCATTGCCGACGCCGTTCCGCTGCGCGGAGAGAATCGCACCATTGCCGCGCTGGGATTGAAGGAGCTGCGCAAGCCGGTAGGCGTAGGCCTGCGCGCACTCTTTGAAGCTGCCGCCCTCGACCCCACAACAAAAGTGCTCACTGGCTTCGATATCGGCTTCCGCATCGGCCCGCGCATCAATGCTGC
>JASHPD010000283.1 GCA_030038315.1 Acidobacteriaceae bacterium | reverse complement strand
TTACCGGCTGGGGCCACTCGACCAACGACCTGCATGACGCCGTCGTCATCATCCGCAACGGCCAGATCGCCGAAGTCGATACGGCCGCCACCGCGCAGATTCCCAAAGACGCCCGCATCCTCGACTGCACAGGGATGTACATCCTTCCCGGCTTCATTGACGGCTTTGCCGGCATGAGCACGCAAGGCCAGGCCAACGCCGACCTCTACATGGGCGTCACCACCGTCGTCGCCCGCTCCGACGCACAGCACGGCCGCGCCGATCTCCGCGCCAATCCCTCGCCGCATCTCTACCTCATCGATTCCATCGGCGTGACCGATGACTGGAGCCTGCTCTCCAGCGAGAGCGACTGGCAGGACAAGCTGCGCGGTTACGTACGCCCGGTCGAGCTAAGCCCGGAAGAGACGCAGCGCCAGATGTCTGCCACGGCTCGCCTCGGCACGCGAGTTCTTTGGCTCGGTCCACGCATCACCGCTGCTAATACGCAGTGGATCATCACCCGCGCTCACCAGATGGGCCTCATCACCTACGGCGAATTCGCCGCCACGCCTTACCACGTCGGCATCAACGCCGGCGTCGATGCGCTCATCCACATGGGCCGCTACGAGCTGGGCGTCATCCCCGACGAGCTCCAGCAGCCGCTCGTCGAAGACCCCGAAGGCGCCGCCGCAACCACCGCGCTCGACTACTCCGACCGCCTGCCGCCCACCGACGCGCACCTGCGCGCTTATGCGCGCTTCCTGGCTGCGCACCACGCCGCGCTGATGCCCACCTTCAGCACCTACTACCAGCGCCTGCCCGCGCATCGCAATCTCTGGCATGAGCCCGCGGCGGCATTGCTCGACCCCGCCAACATGACCAACCCGCCCAACCGCGCTACCGGCGAGATGAACTATCCTATAACGGGCTGGGCGCATCGCCTGCCCCCGCCTGCGCAGCACTGGATGGAAGAAAACCAGCGCAAAAAAGCCGACCAGTTCGCCATGCGTCTCTGGCGCATCAACGAAGCCATCTTCGCCGCCCGCCCGCATTACCTCGCCGCCACCGGCGCGCCCGTCAGCGGAGCCTTCCCCGGCATCTCCATGCACACCGAGCTTGAGCTGCTGGTCCGCCTGGGCCTGACTCCGCGCGAAGCCCTGGCCGCCGCGACAAACAATTATTCCCTGCAATTCGGCTGGAACGATCTAGGCCAGATAGCCCCCGGCCGCCGCGCCGATATCCTCGTCGTAGACGCCGACCCCACAGCAAACATCTGGAACGCCCGCCGCATCGTCAACGTAATCCTCGCCGGCACCGTCCTCGACCGGAATGCACTCCTGAGCCTGAAGCGGTGAGTTACGAGGGAAATAAGGTTACGATTGCGGACGTGTAGAGTACTGCCGTGATCCCATGTCTCCAAAACCGGGAGACATGGGGCACCTGGCACTTGGCTGGAGCCTGCAAGTGAATCAGTTTCATAAAATCGTGTCGAAGAAGATGTGGTTCATTCTTTTTAATGTCGGAACCACGGTCTACATGATTCTTTCCGGGCATTTAAGCTGGGACGTCATCGCGATTGTGAGTTATGGGGTGGCTCTCACCTTGATCAATTTAGTCGCATGGATTTCAGCGCGGAGGTTTCCAGATTGGAAATGAAGGGGCGGATGGCCCACCCTAGTTTTTCACCATTAGTTCTACCACCACCGAGGGTGCCCCATCCTTCGCGTTTTTTGCGAAGGGTGGGATCGCATAAAACCCCGCCGTGCCGTTTCCCGTAGAATCAAAGTATCCCGTGCCCGCAGCCCTAGCCCAATCCAGCCGTACCCGCAGACACCACGACATCGGCCTCCTGCTCATTGCCGCCTACAAGTTCCTCGGCGCGCTCGTCATCGCGCTGGTCGGCTTCGGCGCGCTGCACCTCATCGGCAAAGACGTAGGCGACATACTCTCCAGCCTCGTCATCAATCTGCGCTTCAACCCCGAATCGCGCTTCGTCAACTTCATCCTCGACAAGGCCGAGCTTCTCAACGACCCCATGCTGCGCCGCATCGGCCTCGCCGCCTTCTGCTACGCCGGTCTCGGCATCCTCGAAGCCATCGGCCTCTATCTCGAAAAAATCTGGGGCGAATACCTCACGCTCATTATCACCGCGTCCTTCCTGCCCTGGGAAATCCGCGAGCTCCTGCACCGCGTGACGGAAATCCGCATCGCCCTCTTCGCCATCAATGTCGCGGTTCTCGTGTATCTGGTTGGCATCGTCTACCACCGCCACTGGAAACCCAGCCGCACACGATAGAGGGCAGGGAAGCAACGTTCCTTAATCTATTTTCGCTTTTTATTTGCCATACTACGAGAGGCTGCACCCTGCCAAGATCCCTCACCACGAAACATATTCATGGGTAATCAAATTCATAAACACTATATCTTGTGTTTCCTGATTTGAAACTGCGCAAGTTATTCGGCTTGCCCCACCCTCTTGACTGAACCCGCAGAACCCTCTGAATTTCCCATTTTCTGCACTTTGCATCTGAGCTATTATCACTCAAGTGGAGTGAAATGGAGTGCAGTGGAACGAGACACTCTTATTGCAGTCCAAGAATACGACGATTCAAGAGTTTGTGCCCAACTTTTCGGGCAATTTTCGGCTGAGCGACCAGCCGAAAAGCATGAGGCAAAGCAATGTTTCGCGGAAACCATCCGGCCAAGATCGATGAGAAGGGCAGGCTCAAGCTCCCTTCTGCTTTCAAGTCGCTGGTGGAATCCGCTGCGGTGAATGAGTTTTACGTGACCAGCGTCGAGGGCGACTTTGCCCAGATCTGGCCGCTGCCCGAGTGGCAGAAGCGCGAAGACCAGCTCGCCGCTTCAAGCGAGTTTGAAGAAGCCGCCCGCAAGTACCTGGCCCGCACCAGCTACTGGGGCCAGCAGGTGGAGATGGACGCCCAGGCGCGGATCGTGCTGCCGCAGTTACTGCGCAAGGCCGCCGGGCTGGACGACGTGGAAGTCACGGTGATTGGCATGAGGGACCACATTGAGGTCCACAATCGCCAGAAGTTTGAGGCGAACCTGCAGGCTGAAGCCTTCACGGCGGATGACCGCCGGACGATGGCCGAACTGCTTCGCCGGAAAGATTAAGGATTTCCCCTCAGGGGGGACGCATGACGAAGCCGAATGTACGCCATGTGCCGGTTCTTTTGACAGAGACTTTGGAATTTCTCTCGGTGCGAGCCGGCAGCACAATTGCCGACTGCACGCTGGGCCTGGCCGGCCACTCCGCAGAAATTGCGCGGAGGCTCGGACCCAAGGGACGCCTGATCGCATTCGACCGCGATCCCGCGGCGCTGGCGCTGGCCAAAGCCAAGCTCGACGCGGTTTGCGTAGAGCTAGGCAATCAAGCCCCGCAGATCACGCTGATCGGTGAGCCCTTCAGCGAGATCGGGCAGCACGTCAAGCCGGGCGAGCTCGACGGCCTGCTGGCGGATTTTGGCGTAAGTAGCCTTCAGCTCGACGAAGCACCGAGAGGATTCAGTTTTATGGCGGACGGACCGCTCGACATGCGCATGGATACGCGCCGCGGGCCGACTGCCGAACAAGTGGTAAATGAGGCCAATGAGCGCGAGCTTGCGGACCTCATCTACGAATACGGAGAGGAAAGGAGGTCGCGGAGAATCGCCAGAGCCATTGTCCGCGGGCGGCCTGTCACAACAACAGCGCAATTGGCGCGGATTGTTGCGCAGGCCGCCCCGGCGATGAAACAGGACCGGATTCACCCCGCAACGCGCACATTCCAGGCCATCCGTATCGCGGTCAATCGCGAGCTGGACGAGATCAAGGCACTGCTGGAGGCCGCACCAAGGTTGCTTAAGCCCCGAGGCAGAGTAGCCCTCATAAGTTTTCATTCGTTGGAAGATCGCCTCGTCAAAGACAGCCTGCGCGAGGGAGCGCACAAGGGAATCTGGAAGCTGTTAACCAAGAAGCCCGCAACAGCGGGCGAAGCAGAGATGGAAAGGAATCCGAGGTCACGCAGCGCAAAGCTGAGAGCAGCGGAAAAGCAGTGACCACTGGAGGTAGATATGGCGGCAGCAGCAGTTACAACTTATTTTGAAGCCGGCCGCGGCATCCGTGCCCGCGCGGCCGAGCGCAACGCTGAGGTTCTGGCCGCTCAGGCGGCGCGCCGCCGCGGCGTGCGCACGCCGGAGTTCTACTTCACCAAGCACTTCGACAACTCGCGCCTCGTCAAAGCGCCCGATCCGGTGCGTGTGCGCGAGATGCGCGTCTTCTCCGCGGCCGTCACCGTGCTCTTTACGCTCATCATGGTCTATGGCCTGCAACACTTTAGCGCCATTGAGAAGTCCTACAGCGTCGAGGCCGAAAAGCAGCAGGTCGAACAACTCCGCGAAGAGAACCGCCAGCTTCGCCTGTCGGAAGCGCAGTTGTCGCAGCCCTCGCGCATCGACGCCATGGCGCAGAAGTACGGCCTCGCCGCGCCGCAGCCCGGCCAGGTCGTGCATCCCAACGCCAGCATTGACAGTTCGAATTCCGCGCCGTCCTTCGCGCAGGTCACTCCACCCGTTTCCCCGATGCAGTAAGGAGTAGCGCACACGCTCAATCAGGAGCAGGGCGAAAAGTCTTAACGAGGAAAGAACGAGCCATGCCGGTCGCCACGCTGCCCAACCGAATATCGACGCGCGGCTCACTGCCGCGCCTCGTGCCGTTGCGGCGGGCGCGCTTCTGGGTTATCTGCCTCTTTTTCCTCGTCTGGCTTGCGGCCATTACATCGCGCCTCTTCTGGCTCCAGATCGTCCAGCATCACGAGTACATCGACCGCGCGGAAAAGCAGCAGCAGCGCACCTTTGAGGTAGCGCCGCGCCGAGGCATCCTCTACGACCGCAACCTGCGCGAGCTGGCCATGACCGTGCAGGTCGATTCTATTTATGCCGTTCCCTCGGCCATCGACGACAAGCAGCAGATGGCCGCAACGCTTGCCTCCATCGTCCATACCGATCCCGAAGACAACTCCACCACCGAGAAGGAAATCGCCGCACGGCTCGCCAAAAACAACGACTTTGCATGGATCGCACGCCGCGTAACGCCTGACGTTTCGGAAAAAATCAAGGCGCTGCACCTCAAAGGCATCTACTTCCAGAAAGAATTTCAGCGCTTCTATCCCGACAACGAAATCGCCGCGCAGGTGCTCGGCTACGTCGGCACCGATGACGCTGGCCTTGCCGGCATCGAAAAGAAATACGAGCCCGAGCTGCACGGCGCACCGGGCCGCATGTTCACCGCCATGGACGCGCGCCGCCGCATCCTCGGCTCCACGGAGCGCGACCCGCAGCCCGGCAAAAACCTCGTTCTCACCATCGACGAAAACATTCAGTTCATCGCCGAGCGCGCGCTCGATCACGCCATGGAGCGCACCCACGCCGACGACGGCACCGTCATCATTCAGGACGTGCACACCGGCCAGATACTCGCGCTCGCCATCCGACCGACCTTCAATCCCAACGACCGCCACATCACGCCCGCGCTGTTGCTGAACCACGCCGTCAGCGATGCGTATGAGCCCGGCTCCGTCTTCAAGCTCGTCACATACTCCGCCGCGCTCGACACCAACCAGGCCAAACCCACGGACATGATCGACTGCCAGGGCGGCCAGATCACGCTCGCCGGCCGCGTCATTCACGACGACAAAAGCGACCGCGGCATGGGCGTCGTCTCCGTTGCCACAGCGCTCGCGCGTTCGAGCGACGTAGCCGCAGTCAAGCTCGCGCTCCGCGTCGGAGACGACCGCTTCTACCAATACATTCGTTCCTTCGGCTTCGGCGCGCGCACCGGCGTAGCGCTTCCCGGCGAAACACGCGGCCTTCTGCGTCCGCCCTCGCGCTGGAGCGGTTCGTCCATCGGCTCGCTGGCCATCGGCCAGGAAGTCGGCGTTACGCCGATTCAGCTCGTGACCATGGTTTCAACGATTGCCAACGGCGGCGTCTATCTTCCTCCGCGCATCCTCACGCAGGGCAAGGTCGATGCAGACGGCCAGCTCATCGCTGAGCCCTTCAAAGTCGGCGAAGAAGTTCCCAATCCGCTCCCTCCCGGCGCGCATCGCGTCATCTCGGAGATGACCGCCGCGCAGATGCGCCAGATGATGGAAGGCGTAGTGCTGAATGGCACCGGCAAGCCCGCGCAGCTTGACGGCTACTCTTCCGGCGGCAAAACCGGAACCGCGCAAAAAATTGATCCCGCCACGCATCGTTATTCGAAGACAATGCACATCGCGTCCTTCGCAGGCATCGCTCCGGTCAACGATCCCGCCATCGCCGTTGCCGTCGTCATCGACAACCCAAAGGGCGGCCTTTACTACGGCACAGAGGTCTCCGCGCCGGTTTTTGCGGAAGTCGCGCAGCAGGTGCTCGAATATCTCGGCGTACCGCACGACCAGCCGCTCCGCGCAGAAAAAACTCCGGCTCCCCAGGACAAGCCCGTAGCCGAAGATGAGGACCAGGATGCCTCGCAGGACGTAAACGCGCTCTACTCCGCTATCAACGACCTGCCCAGCGACGACCCGCTGCGTCAGCCACAGAGTCAGCAGAACAGCCAGTCTGCATCGCAGTCTTCAGGGCCGGAGATCAAGAACGCCGCGGCAGTCGTAGCAAGCGCAAACGCAGCCGCAACTCCGCAAGCAGGAAAATCCGCGCCGCAAACTGCGCCGTCGCCATCCGCGTCATCGCAATCGACAGTCACCGTGCAAACCGGCCACACGCTCAAGGTGCCATCTCTCATCGGTATGGACATGAGGCAAGTCATCGTTGCCTCAGCCGCCGCGGGCCTTCAAGTCGATATCACCGGCAACGGCATCGTGCGCGAGCAAGCCCCTGCTCCGGGTACGATGGTCGCCCCCGGAACCCGCATCGTAGTGCACTGCGCGCGTTAATTCTGCCAAAACACTAGAATCGAGCAAGCATGAAGTGGAACGACCTTATCGCGGAAGTAGCCTCTGTAGGCTCCGCCGGCGGTACAGGCGCAGAACAGGCCGCGCCAATCACTGGCATCGAGTATGACTCGCGCCGCGTGCGTTCCGGCGCGGTCTTCGTTGCCATGCGCGGCGGCACAACCGACGGCAATCGCTACATCGAGAAGGCAATCGCCTCCGGCGCGCTCGGCATCATTACGGACTCCGCGCCAACTTTCGACCACCTGCTTGTCTACAACGCCGGCCTGCCGGCGCTCGAAGTCGAACATGGCCGCCGCGCTCTCGCGCAAGCGGCGTCGGCTTTCTTCGACCACCCCGAGAGCAAGCTCGCAGCCACAGGCATCACCGGCACCAACGGTAAAACGACAACAGCGTTTCTTACCGAATCGTTGCTCAATCACGCAGCGCGCAAAACCGTCCTCGTCGGCACCATCGAATACCATGTCGCCGGCGAAGTGCGTCCATCGCTCCACACCACGCCGGAATCCCGCGATCTCTACGAGCTGATGGCCGAAGGCGCAACGCGCGGCGCAACCGAGCTCATTACCGAAGTCTCCAGCCACGCGCTCGATCAGGGCCGCGCCATCGGCGTAGCCTTTGACGTAGCCGTCTTCACCAACCTCACGCGCGACCATCTCGACTATCACCAAACGATGGAGAAGTACTTCGCCGCCAAGCACCTGCTCTTCGACGGCACGCGCTACCCCGCGCCGCGCGTAGCCGTCCTCAACGTGCACGATCCTCGCGTTGAAGAGTTGGCCAAAGCCGCAAGCAAAGCCGGAGCCGAAGTCCGCATGTACGGCATCAACAAAGGCGAATGGCGCGCCGCCGATTACAAACTCACACCAGCCGGAGCGACTATCGATCTCGAAACCCCTGCCGGCAAAGCAACGGTGCAATCGCACCTCGCCGGTGAAGTCAACATTCTGAACCTGCTTGCAGCATTCACCGCAGCTCATGCGCGTGGAGTTGCCTTCGACGCGCTCACGGCATCCATCCCGCAGCTTCATCCTGTTCCCGGCCGCTTCCAGCCTGTCAACGCTGGCCAGCCGTTCTCTGTCATTGTCGATTACGCCCACACCGACGACGCGCTGCGCAATCTCATCGCGCTCGCGCGCAAGAGCGTATCGAATGGCGCACGCGTCATCACTCTATTCGGCTGCGGCGGCGACCGTGACCGCACCAAGCGCCCCAAGATGGGCCAGGCCGCGGGCGAGGGAAGTGATTTTGTTGTGGCCACCAGCGACAATCCGCGCTCCGAAGACCCGCTCGCCATCCTCACCGAAGTTGAGCCCGCGTTGAAAGCCACCGGCACGCGCTATATCATCGAGCCCGACCGTACCGCCGCCATTCATCTCGCGCTCAAATCCGCCGAAGCAGGAGACGTAGTGCTTCTCGCCGGCAAAGGCCACGAGAAAGAGCAAATCCTCGCCGACCGCACAATTCCTTTCGACGATTCCGAAGTTGCACGCGCCGCGCTCGCCAAACTGGGATATGGTGGAGAGCAATGAAACTCACACTCGCAGAAGCCGCAATCGGCGCTGGCGCCGTGCTTGAAGTGCCGCCCACCATTCCTCATGCAGGCACGCTCCTCGCCGAAGGTTACTCGATTGATTCGCGCACCATCGCTCCGCGCGAAATCTTCTTCGCCGTGCGCGGCGAGCGCTTCGACGGCCACGATTTTGTCGCCGCCGCCGTCGAGCAGGGAGCCATCGCTGCTGTCGTCTCGAAAGCCCGCGTGGCCACGCTGCCCGACGCCGCGCTCGCAGCCCCCTTGCTCCTCGCCGAAGACCCATTGCTTGCGCTGCAATCCCTTGCCGCGCATGTTCGCCGTCAATGGGGCAAGCGCGTTGTCGCCATCACCGGCTCCGCGGGCAAGACCACGACCAAGGAAGCCGTAGCCGCAGCCCTCGGCATAAAATTTCACGTGCATAAATCGGAGGGAAACCTCAACAACGGCTACGGACTCCCGCTGGAATTGCTCAAAATCGAGCCGGAACACGAGGTCGCCGTCCTCGAAATGGGCATGAACCATACCGGCGAAATCGAAGCTCTTGCGCGCATCGCCGCGCCCGACTGGGGCGTAGTCACCAACGTCGGCACCGCGCACATTGAAAACTTTCCCGACGGCCAGTCCGGCATCGCCCGCGCCAAATTCGAGCTCGTCGCCGCGTTGCCCGCAAGCGGCACGGCATTCCTCAACTGCGACGACGCTTATGTCTCGCAATTCGGCCGCGACTTCGCCGGCAAAGTCGTTTACTTCGGCGCCGGCCCCTGCGCCGATCCGCAGATTCTCAAAGCAAGCGAAGACGTCGACGGCGTGCATGTCCACTTCCGCGCGCATGAGCAGGAAGCCGACCTCACGCTCCATCTTCTGGGCGCGCACAACGCGCTCAACGCAATGGCCGGCCTGGCCGTAGCGCTCGAAGCCGGCGTCGATCTCCATGCGGCTGTTGCGGCCCTCAGCACATTGAGCGCAGGCGACAAGCGCGGCGAAATTCTCGAAATCTCCGGCGCAACCATTCTCAACGACAGCTACAACTCCAACCCCGAAGCGCTGCGCTCCATGATCCGTACGCTCGCCGCGCGCTCTGCGAAGCGCCGCATTCTCATCGCCGGCGAAATGCTGGAGATGGGCGAGCACGCGCGCGAGCTGCACACCGCCTGCGGAAAAGCCGCTGCGGAAGCCAATCTCGATTTCGTCATCGGCGTGCGCGGCAATGCGGAGCATCTCGTTGCCGCGGCCAGCACAGCGGGCGTCCTCGCCATTTTTCTCCCCGATGCCGAAGCCGCCGGCAAATGGCTCAAAGAGAATCTGCGCAAAGGCGACGCGGTTCTCATCAAAGGCTCGCGCGGAGTGCATCTGGAGCGCGCCATCGAAATCCTCAAAGCCGAATCCGCCCCCAAGGAAAAACCGTAATGCGCCGCCTGCTCTCTTTCTTCGTTGCAGCCGCAGCCCTGCTCGCGCTCGCATCGCCCGCATCCGCCATCGATCCATCCTGGACGCGCTCATTCCCGCCTTTCCGCATCGCCGGCAATCTCTACTACGTCGGCAGCGAAGAGCTGGCTTCATTCCTCATCGTCACGCCGCAGGGCGACATCCTCATCAACAGCAACCTCACCTCGTCGCCCGCGCAGATCAAGCACAGCGTAGAAGCTCTCGGTTTCCATTTCAGCGATATCAAAATCCTGCTCATCAGCCACGCGCACTTCGATCACTGCTCCGGCAGCGCGGAGATCCTGCGCATGACCCACGCAAAATATGAGGTCATGGCCGCCGACGTGCGTTCGGTAGAATCCGGCGGCCGCACCGATTTCCAGTACGCTCACGACAAAACCATGTGGTTCCCGCCCGCGCACGTAGACCGCATCCTCCACGACGGCGACAAGATCAGCCTCGGCGGCACCACGCTCGTCGCACATCTCACCGCCGGCCACACGCCCGGCACCGTCACCTACACCTTCGACGAAACCGAAGCAGGGAAGAAGCTGCACGTTGTCATCGTCGGTAGTCCCAACGTTCTCGACAGCTACAAGCTCATCGGCAACAAAACCTACCCCAACATCGCCGGCGATTTCCGCCATCAGTTCGCCGTGCTCAAGTCGCTGCCGTGTGACATCTTCCTCGGCGCGCACGGAAGCTATTTCAACCTCACGCAAAAATACGCACAGTTCAAGCAGGGCGACCGCAACGCCTTCATCGACCCCGCCGGCTACGCCGCTTTTGTAGCCGAAAAGGAACACGAGTTCGAAGCGGACTTGCAAAAGCAATCCCCGAAGCAATCCCCGAAGTAATTCCCGAAGTAATTCCCGAAGTAATTCGTGGCGCAAAAGGGAAACTAAATTCACACTCCCAGCGCGCGCCGCGCCCTGTAAAATCAAGCTGAAAACACGTCGTAAGCCCTCTTTGGAGGCCACTTGCTTTACTGGCTGCTCTACCAAAAGCTCTACCCGTTCTTCCACCCGTTCCGCATCTTTCGATTCCTGACCTTTCGCACCGCCTTTGCGACGCTTACGGCGCTGCTCATTGCGCTGCTCATCGGCCCGTACGTCATCGGCAAGCTGCGCGAGTTCCAGATCAGCCAGTACATCCGCGAGGAAGGCCCCAAATCGCACCAGAAGAAATCCGGCACGCCGACGATGGGCGGCGTGCTCATCGTGATTGCGATTCTGCTGCCCACGGTGCTCTGGTCCGACCCGGCAAATCCCTTCGTCTGGATCACGGTCTTCGCCACGCTGGCCTTCGGCGCGGTCGGCTTTACGGATGACTTCATCAAAGTCGTCAAGCGCCGCAACCTCGGCCTCACGGCGCGCGCCAAGCTCTTCGGGCAGGGGCTTGCGGCGGTTGCCGTTGCCGGCGCGCTTGCGGTTCTGCAGCAGTTCCGTCTCTTTTCCACGCAGCTTACGGTGCCTTTCATCAAAAGCTGGCGCCCCGATCTTTTCTGGAGCCGGGCCGCAACCATCCCGCACGTGGGCCTGCTGCTGGCCTTTCTGCCTTTCGCGGCCTTTGTCGTCTTTGTGCTCCTGGGCTCCACAAACGCCGTCAACCTTACCGATGGCCTCGACGGACTCGCCATCGGCTGCACCATCATCGCCGCCGGTGCGCTCACCGTCCTTACTTACGTCAGCGGCCATGTCGTCTTTGCCGACTACCTCGAATTGCAGCGTATGCCCCTGGTCAGCGAGCTGACCATCTTCTGCGGCTCGATGGTCGGCGCGTCGATCGGCTTTCTCTGGTACAACGCCCATCCGGCGGAAGTCTTTATGGGCGACGTAGGCTCGCTCGCGCTCGGCGGAGCCATCGGCACCGTAGCCATCATCATCCGCCAGGAGCTTCTGCTGCCCTTCATCGGCGGAATCTTCATCCTTGAAGCGCTTTCGGTGATGCTCCAGGTGGGCAGCTACAAGCTGCGTAAAAAGCGCATCTTCAAAATGGCTCCGCTGCACCATCACTTCGAGCAGCTAGGCTGGGCGGAATCCAAAGTCATTGCGCGCTTCTGGATCGCGGCGCTGGTGTTTGCATTGTGTGCACTCACTACGCTCAAATTACGTTAGTGGTTTCGCGCCGCGGCAGACGCGGTGGACAATAGAAACATCGGCGCGCCGGCCATGCGGCTCGCCGGGAAGGTTCCCATAATGGACCTCAAGGGCAAGAAAGTTCTGGTGGTGGGCCTGGGCAAGTCGGGCCTTGCGGCGGCCTTATTTCTGCGCCGCCGCGGCGCGCAGGTCACCGTCTCCGACGTGCGCAGCGCCGAAGCGCTCGCCAAAGACATTCCCGCGCTGCTCGAAGAAGGCATCAACGTGGAAGCCGGCGGCCACGGCCTCTTGACCTTCCGCCGACAGGATCTGATCGTCGTCAGCCCCGGTGTACCGCTTGACACGCCTGAGCTGGTGCAGGTGCGCAAATTCGGGCTTCCCATCCTTGGCGAGCTGGAGCTTGCCGCCCGGTTTCTCAAAGGCAGGACGCTGGCCATTACCGGCTCCAACGGCAAAACCACTACGACAACACTCGTTGGCGAAATCCTCAAAGACGCCGGCCTTCAAACGCTCGTCGGCGGCAACATCGGCGTGCCGGTCATTGCGCTCATTGACGAAAGCACGCCGGAAACATGGTCGGTGCTGGAGGTTTCGAGCTTCCAGCTTGAGAGCGCCGAGGAGTTCCACCCTGCCATCGCGGTCATTCTGAACATCACGCCCGACCATCTCGACCGCCACGGAACCTTTGAAAACTACGCACTGGCCAAGGAGCGCATCTTCGCCCGCCAGACCGCCGAGGATTTTCTCATTCTCAACGCCGACAACGCGCGCACCGCAGCCGCAGCGCCGCGCGCGAAGTCGCAGGTCTACTGGTTCTCCAACGAACACGCCGTCGAGCGGGGCGCATGGGTCGAAAACGGGCAGGTTGTCTTCCGCGCGGCAAACAGCGCGACGGAGACCATTTTGCCCCTCGTGGCGATCCCGCTCAAAGGCGCGCACAACGTGGAGAATGTGCTGGCCGCGGTCTGCGCCGCGCGGCTGGCCGGCGCAAAGCCCGAGTCCATCCGCAAGACCATCGAAGATTTCCGCGCCGTTGAGCATCGCCTCGAATACGTTGCCACCATTCATGGCGTCGAGTTCTACAACGACTCGAAAGCGACCAACGTGGACGCGACCATCAAGGCTGTCACGGCCTTCCCCGGCGGAATTCATCTCATCCTCGGCGGCAAAGATAAAAACTCCGATTACACCGAGCTCACCCCCTACATCCGCGAGCGCGTAAAGGCTGTCTACACCATCGGCTCCGCCGCGCAGAAGATCGAGGCGCAGTTGCGCGGAGTTGTGCCGGTACACTCCTCGGGAACGCTGGCAAAAGCCGTGCAGGACGCCGCAGGCGCAGCGCAGCCCGGCGAAATCGTGCTGCTTGCTCCGGCCTGCTCCAGCTTCGACCAGTTTGAAAATTACGAACACCGCGGCCGCGTCTTCAAAGAGCTTGTGCACGAAGGCCGGGACTGGAAGGTATGGCAAAGCGCGTCGGCGTAGACAAATGGATATTTTTCACCACGCTGTTGCTGGTCCTCGTTGGGCTGGCGATGGTCTTCTCCGCTTCCGCCGTCGTCTCGCAGGTCCGCTACCACTCCCCGTACGGTGACGTGCTGCGCCAGGCTCTGTGGGCGCTGGCCGGCGTGATGGCCATGATCGCGCTCATGCGCATCGATTACTCGCGCTACAACTCACCGCGCTTCATCTTTCCCGCCGTCGCCATCACCACGCTGCTGCTCATCTCCGTCTTCTTCGTCCACGCTTCGCATAATACGCACCGCTGGATTCGCTTCGGCGGACAATTCACTTTCCAGCCCTCGGAGATCGCCAAGCCTGTCCTTATTCTTTTCCTTGCATGGTTCCTGCACACGCGCCTCGACTCGATGCGCGACTGGAAGAACACGTTGGCCCGCGCGGCCATCATGCCGCTGGTCTTCATCCTGCTCATCGTCAAGCAGCCTGACCTCGGCACGGCGCTGGTTCTCGCCGGCATCACCGCGCTGATGATGGTTCTCGCCGGCATGGAGTGGAAATATCTCGCCATCACCGTTGCAGCCGCGCTTCCGCCGCTCGCTATGCTGCTCTTCTGGGTTTCGTGGCGGCGGCAAAGAATGCTTGTCTTCCTCAACCCCGGCTCCGATCCGCAGGGCGCGGGCTTTCACATCATGCAGTCGCTCATCGCCGTCGGCACCGGCGGGCTCACCGGCCGCGGTTACATGGAAGGAATGCAGAAGCTCTTCTACCTGCCCGAAGCCTCCACCGATTTCATCTTCGCCAACATCGCCGAGGAGCTGGGCTTCCTCGGCGCAATGGCTATCATTCTGCTCTTTGTCGTTTTCGCTTACCGCGGCTTGCGCGTAGCCTTCCGCGTGCAAGACCCCTTCGCGCGTCTCACCGCCTTTGGCCTCACGGTGGCAATCCTGTTGCAAGCCTTTTTCAACATCAGCGTGGTGCTTTCGCTGGTGCCGACAAAGGGAATTCCGCTGCCGCTCATCTCATCCGGCGGTACTTCCGTGTTCTTTACCCTCGCCGGAATTGGGATTTTGCTCAACATCTCGCGTAAAGTGGATTAAAGCTGTCCTATTTCTGCTTCGTTTACATCGCTGTATCACCTATATAGAAGAAAGGCTCTCACGATGGCGCAACTGCGCGTTCTGATTGCCGGCGGCGGCACCGGAGGACACATCATTCCCGCGCTTGCCGTAGCGCGGGAGCTTGTCCAGCGCTACGGCGCCGAAGTCCTCTTCGTCGGCACCGAGCGCGGCATGGAAATCCGCCTCGTCCCCGAGGCCGGCTTCAATCTTCGCCTCATCACCGTTGGCCCGCTCAACAAAGTCTCGCTCGCCACGCGTTTGCGCACTCTCTGGGAACTGCCCAAATCCGTCGGCGAGTGCCGCCGCCTCATCCGCGAATTCCAGCCCAGCGTCGTCTTCGGCGTCGGCGGCTACGCTTCAGGCCCGGGAACCACCGCCGGCCTGCAAATGAAGATTCCCACCATGATCTTTGAGCCCAATGCCATGCCGGGCATGGCCAACCGCTGGGTCGGCAAGCGCGTACAGGCTGCGGCGGTGAATTTTCCCCAGGCCGCCGAGTGGTTCCGCAACGCCGAAGTCACCGGCATCCCCGTCCGCCCGGAATTCTTCTCGCTCACCCCGCCGCTGCCTGAGCCGCTTCACCTGCTCATCTTCGGCGGCTCGCAGGGCGCGCGTCTCTTCAATACCACGCTGCCAAAAATTGTTCCCGCGCTCCTCGAAGCCGTTCCCGGCCTGACGATCCTGCACCAGAGCGGCGTCCGCCACGCCGCGGCCACGGAAGCCGCCTACCAGGCCACCGGAGCCGATCCCGCGCGCTGGACCGTGCAGCCGTTTCTGAATGAGATGCCCGCCCGCTTCGCCGCTGCGCACCTCGTCATGGCCCGCAGCGGAGCCTCCACCGTAGCCGAGCTCGCCGCCGCCGGCAAGCCCGCCCTGCTCGTTCCTTTTGCCGCCGCCGCCGACGGCCACCAGAAGCGCAACGCCGAGGCGATGGTTTCGGCCGGTGCCGCCGTCATGCTCGAAGAACCTCAGCTAGATCCGCCGGAAGCGCTCCTGCACAGCCTCGCCGAGCTGCTGCAATCCCCGGATCGGCTCTCCGCAATGGCGCAAGCCGCCCGCACCCAGGCCCATCCCGCCGCCGCCGAGCGCATCGCCGAGCGCCTGGCCGAACTGGCCGGCGTAGCCGCCGTGCCCGCCTGAGCAAACCTGCTCTTCCATTGAATTTGGGTGCCCCATCCTTGCGGCGTCTTTTGTCGCAAGGGTGGGATCACCTCAAGTTCGCAAAAACCAAAAGGCCCGCCTGCCGAAGCAGAACGGGCCTTTGTTAAACCCTCGAAGAGAGGGTTAGAGTTTAACGGCGTCCGCCGCCGCCACCGCGGGCTCCACCGCCGCTGAAGCCGCGGGCACCGCCGCCGCTAAAGCCGCGAACTCCACCGCTATATCCGCTGCGGGGAGCAGCCGCAGTCCGGCCGCCGTAAGCGCCGCCATAGGCCGCGCGTCCGCCCACGTACCCGCCGCGATAGCCGCCCGCATAAGCCGGCCGTCCGCCGTAACCATAACCGCCGCGATAGCCGTACCCGTATCCGCGGTAGCCGTAGAATCCGCGATAGCCCCAGCCGTACCACGGGCCAACGCCGATAAAGATGCCGTTGTAGAACCAGTCAGGGCCGTAGTAGCCATACGGCGCGCAGGCGTAAGGGTAGTAAGGATAATAGCCGTAATCGCAGACCGGGGGACCATAGGCAACCGGAGCGGCATAAATCGCCGGCCCGAAGCCAACGCCAACCGCGACCTGGGCATTGGCGCTGGCGGCCATGGCCGTCAGGCCAAGCGCCGCAAGAGCTGCCAGCAGAACCAGCCGAAACTTTTTCATAACAACCTCCACGTGCTGCCCTTATCGGGTCCCGGAGGCTCGCGCTCTCCGCGTTCTCAGCACCGCCGGTTCCGTTCCGCAACCGGCTTACATCTGGTTGAACAACGATCCGTGGAATTAGTTGCGGTTCGCTGAGAAAAATCCTAAATGCAGAGAGCCGGGATAAGGAATGGTCCATGATAAAAAATCGGCCTCTCCCACTGGGGCCATATCGGGGAGAGGCCGTTGCTTGAAACTGCTTGTATTGCCGCCGTTTAGCGGCGTCCGCGATAGAATCCGCGGCCATAGAATCCGCGATCGTAATGAACCACCGGTCCGCCCACGCGAACTCCGATGCCGACCACCGGCCGCACGCCCACGAAATTCCAGTAGCCCGGCACCCAAACATGGTAGGGGTTCCAGTAGCCGGCCACCCACACATAACCCGGTCCGGGACACGCCGGAACATAGGCCACAGGCGCCGGAACGCCCACATAAACGCCAATCCGGGCGGCCTGCGCATTCTGCGTTCCAAGAGCCAGAGTTCCAGCGGCCAGCGCCGCGCCAAGCATCCATTTGCCGAGGGTCTTCATAACGTCTCCCTTCCACGGCTTGCTGAATCATGAAGCCGTCCGGCCTCCTGCTCCCTCGGGCTTCTCTACCGCTGCCCCCGGAGCCTTGCCGGTTATGCCCGATAGAACAGCGGTTTCGCACGAAGGTTGCGGTCTCCGCTCAAAAATAATTCCCCGCAACTAAGCGCAAATTCAGGTGTTTTACAAAGATTTTTCTGCGTTTCTCGAACGCGATGGACGCCCCACGTCCCTCGCATTTGGGGACATGGGGGATGTCCATTCCGCAACAAGATCAGACACAACAAAATCGGGTGCCCCACCCTCGGCGCGTCTTTGTTTTGCGCCTAAGGTGGGATATCTATAAAGCAGTTGCCTTTTATGGCCTTTGCTGTTTATCTACAAATCCCTAATCCCTGTTCCCTGATCCCTTATTCTGCCAGTCCCTCAAAATGCTACCCTGACCTTTCATGTTCGCCACCTCGCAGCACGCCCACTTCATCGGAATCGGCGGAATCGGCATGAGCGGCATCGCCGAAATCCTGCTCAGCCAGCGCTTCAAAGTCTCCGGCTCGGACCTCAGGCGCTCGCCCGTCACGGATCGCCTCGAAGGCCTCGGCGCGACCATCTACGAAGGCCACGCCGCCGAGAACATCGCCGGCGCAACCGTCGTCGTCACCAGCTCCGCCGTCAGCCCTGCCAATCCGGAAGTCCTCGAAGCCCGCGCCAGAAAAATCCCCGTCATCCAGCGCGCCGAAATGCTCGCCGAGCTGATGCGCCTGAAATTCGGCATCGCCATCGCCGGGATGCACGGCAAAACGACAACCACCTCGATGGTCGCCAGCGTCCTCACCGCCGGCGGCCTCGACCCGACCATCGTCGTCGGCGGCCGCGTCGATGCTCTCGGCTCGAACGCCCGCCTCGGAGCCACGCAATACATGGTCGCCGAAGCCGACGAGAGCGACCGCTCCTTCCTCAAGCTCTCGCCCATCCTCGCCGTCGTCACCAACCTCGACCGCGAGCACATGGACTGCTACGCCGACATGGCCGATATCGAGCAGGCATTCCTGGCCTTCATCAACAAGCTCCCGTTCTACGGCGCAGTAACCGCCTGCATCGACAACCCGCTCCTCGCCGCCATCCTGCCGCGCGCCCAGCGCCGAGTCTTCACCTACGGCGAAAGCCAGTCCGCCGATTACCGCGTAGAAATGCTGACCAAAAAGAACGGCAGTCTCTCGCGCTTCCAGATCACAGCGCCCACCGGCTCGCTCGGCGAATTCGAGCTCCACGTCCCCGGCCGCCACAATGTCCTCAACGCCACGGCAGCCGTAGCCATCGCCCACCAGTTGGAGATCCCGGCGGAAAAAATTGCCGAAGGCTTAAAGAGCTTCCGCGGCGTAGACCGCCGTTTCCAGAAGCGCGGCGAAGCCCGCGGCATCACCGTCGTGGACGATTACGGCCACCATCCCACCGAAATCCGCGCCACGTTAGCCGCCGCCCGCCAGAGTGGCTTCCGCCGCATCCACGTGGTCTTCCAGCCGCACCGCTACTCCCGCACCCTTGATCTTCTGGACGACTTTGCCACCGCCTTCACCGACGCCGACACGGTCTTCGTGCTCCCCATCTATGCCGCCAGCGAGGAGCCCATCCCCGGCGTAACGGCCGAGCTGCTGGCGGGGAAGATTGCCGGGACTAAGGTGGAATATGTTGCGGATTTTCAAGCGGCGGTGAAGGCCGCGACGGATGCGGCACGGGAAGGGGACCTGATTTTGACACTTGGCGCGGGGAGTGTCAGCCAGTTGGGGCCGCAGATCGTAGCCGCGCTCGAAAAAAGGTAGGAAGCAGAAAAGCGTATTTTTGAGATCAGGCCCGCGGCGCCGTCCCGGCCTCAACCTCCTCAGCCAGCGCCGCAACGGCAGCAAGGCAGTCCTCGCGGCTGACGTCGTTGTGTGTGACAAGACGGATGGCCGCCGG
>JASHPD010000282.1 GCA_030038315.1 Acidobacteriaceae bacterium | reverse complement strand
CAACTACCGCTGAATTAGCAACCGCTCCGGTATCACTCAACGTAAGCCCGTTATAGAGTCCTATTTGCTTTTCACGGCGGAGCTTTTCGAATGAAATGTTTAGCGTGATCTGGATCGCTCTGAGGTGAGCATTGCCGACCACACGCCCGGAACGCGATAACTGAGACGCAACGGTGAGTCGATCTGAGATAATTTGCCCAATTCAGCAACGGGTAATTTGTGGAGCTTCAGGTGAGACGTGCATTAGCCAGTGCCTTGTCCTTTTGCACTGCATCGGCCATCGCATTCGGATGTGAGTTCATGCTTGGGCAATCGTCGAGTGCTGCGCCAACTACTTCGACGGGTCAGCAGGTAGTGACGGTGGTCTCAAGAATCGCCGGACTTATGCCATGAGAATCGCGGAAGAACAAGATGTGATCGCGCTCGTGGAGGAGGAGATAGCCTGCAGGACGATTCATTTCGTCGAGGGAAAACCACAAGAGGGCAACACGGCAGCTTCAACAGCTTTTTGCGTCGTGGAACTTACTCACGGACATCTTTACGCTGATCGATTTGCCCCGATCTTCGCCTCATGGAAGAAGGGAACTTGGCAGGTGGGATAGGTCGGAACGCCCATATCCTGAGGCTAGTACAAAATCGTGTACAGCGCCATGCGCATGATGCGCAAGTTATTGATTGTTGTGGAGATAACTTGGAGGCGCGGTCGGAATCGAAGGCAATCAGCGTGTTAGCGCCAGGAGGAGTCTGCGGCCACCTGGGTAGTGCCGAGTGAATGTGTCCCGGCGCGTGCTGACGCACAACGTGACGACCACCGCGGCGCGAGACAATGGACTCGCGCGGAAGACCATCACGGCTGTAAATCTGTAGCGGGAAAACACAGAGCCAGGACCGCTAACACGTGCTGTTGACGACGCCCGGGGCGTAAGCTCCGTTACCCCCCGGGGCGCCTGGATTTCCGGCCGATCCCTGAGGCCCGTTGGATGAGCCCTGTCCGCCCGTTCCGCCCGCGCCGGGCTGGCCACCCGTTCCGCCCGCACCGCCGGTGCCCTGCCACTGGATGGAGCCGCCTGGCTTCACGCATGCATTGACGACAACCTGCCCGGAACTCCCTCCGCTGCCTCCCTGGCCGCCATTGCCTCCGGTTCCACCTGGCCCGCCCGGACCTTGCGCGGCTGTACCACAAGCACCACCAACCGTCTCGCCCGTAGGAACCAGGGTGATATTGCCGATGCCCGCGAAGTGTATAGCCATGGATATAGCCTGGCCCCCGGCACCACCGGTGCCGCCGGTTCCACCCTGACCGCCATTCCCCCCAGGTCCGCCGTTTCCGGGTTGCAGGCTGATGATTATCGCTCCGGTAACATTGCCGAGATTCAAAATTCCACCGGGCGAGTTAGAGCCGTTCCCTCCGCGAGTCCCGTTGCCGCCATTCAGCCCCTGTGTTCCATGTCCGCCCGCTGTCGGAGGACCGAACTGAACCCCGAGACTATTTTGAACCGGACACTGCCAGTTTCCATTCTTATCTTTCACGGCGTGGCCTGCGGATCCCTGAGGACCGATCGAACCTTGCCCGCCGGTGCCGCCGCCAGTTCCTGGTGTCCCGTTGGTTCCGACGAAAATGAACGTGTTGCTTGTACCCATCTTTTATCCTTTCTGAAAGTATGGTAGCGTATGCTCTCACTCCTGGGATGGGCAAAATAAGTGAACCTGATCGAGACAATTTCGGCCCGATTCGCGGAATCGCCGGAACATGTGGCGCTTATTTTTGTGGACCGCCACGGCAAAGAACTTGAGACATACACTTATCGCGAGTTCTGGGAGATTTCCTGCTCCATCGCCGTGGAAATCCAAGCGGATCTCAAGCCGGGCGAACGAGTAGTCCTCGCTCTCACATCAGGGCCGGCCACGGTTTTGACGTTTTTCGGATGCCTCTGCGCGGGCGTGTTGCCCGTTATTACTACGCCGTCCCGGCACCGTAACGATCAGTCCCGGGGCGAGCGGCTTGCGAACATTGTACGCGCAACGGAGCCACGCAGGCTCTACGTATCGGCCGAGAGCGCCTCGGCGATCGACTCCGCAATACTTCCGGCGGATTGCCGGCAGATTGTTCTCGACGAGCACACAACGGGTGCAGCCACCGGCCTTCCGACGAGTGGTGCGGATTTGTGGAGACACCCGGACATTGACGATTCGAGTCCGGCGTACATCCAGTTCACGTCCGGGTCCACTGGAAAACCAAGAGGTGTCCTGCTGAGCCACTCGAACGTCGTCAGCAATCTCGCTGCTATTCGCCGTGTCTTCCGGCATGACAAAGAATTCCGCGGGTTCAGTTGGCTGCCGCTGCATCACGACATGGGTCTGGTGGGACATGTACTCGAGCCGCTCTCCACCGGAGCGAGCAGTATACTGGCTCCGCCGTCACTGTTTTCGGCCCATCCGTTGGCGTGGCTCCGCTGTATCTCGCGGTATCGAGCTACCGATAGTGGCGCGCCACCGTTCGCGTACCGGATGTGCTCCGAGAGGCAGGGAGAAATCCCGGCCGATCTCGATCTCTCCTGCTGGCGGAATGCCTACTGCGGGGCGGAAACGGTCCCCCCCGATCTCCTCGAGCAATTTGCGGCCAGATTTGCGACGCACGGCTTTGACAGGTCGGCGTTTCTTCCCTGTTATGGGCTTGCGGAGACCACTCTGCTGGCAGCGGGAGGCCGCGAATTTATCCATGACGCGGGACGCTTGAGCTATGCGCTGCTGCCGGAAGTCGGGATTCGAGTGCTCCATCCCGAAACGAACGACGAGGTTGCGCCAGGCGAGCCGGGAGAGATCTGTGTTTCCGGTTCGTGTGTCGGGCGCGCGCTGGGAGAGGACGCGGAGATGCGCGACGTCTTCGTTACCAGTCACGGTGTCGCTACGCGCTTTTTGAGAACCGGAGACATGGGCGCCGCATCCGAAGGCCGCCTCCGCCTGATGGGCCGCAAGGATGGACTGATGATCGTCCGCGGCGTGAAGTACTACTCCGAAGATGTCGAAAGCGTCGTTGCGGCGGCTCCGGCGACGGTGGGCGAGGGCACGTCCGTGTGCTTCGCGGTGCCGGGGACGGATACAAGCGAGATCGTCGTAATCCAGGAAATCCGGCGGACCCGGGCTGAGAACTTCCGCGAGGTGGCTGCCCGAATCCATTCCGCGGTCAGCGACGGGTGCGGTCTGAATCTGTCGGCCGTGGTGCTGGTGCGGCGTGGCGGCATCCTGCGAACGTCAAGCGGTAAAGTAGCGAGAGCGGCAAACCGCGATGCATGGCTCCTGGGGGAAACCGAACCACTGTTTGTCCTGCGTCAGCCGGAGCAGGCCCGCGACCGCTCGCGAGATATCGCGGTGATCGGGATGGCGTGCCGGTTTCCGAAAGCGCCCGATCTCGATACCTTCTGGGAATTGCTTTCGAGCGGGGTGGATGCCATCGACGAGGTTCCCGCCGATCGCTGGAACTGGCGGGATTATTATTCGCCGGAAGTCGCACCCGGGAAGATGAATACCCGCTGGGGCGGATTTCTGGACGGCGTTTACGAGTTCGATGCTGCGTTTTTCGGCATTCCTGACCATGAGGCGATCGAGATGGACCCCCAGCAGCGGCTCGTGCTGGAAGTGGCGTGGCGCGCACTCGAGCACGCCGGTATCCCGATCGATCAGATCCGCGGGTCGAACACAGGCGTGTTCGTCGGCGTCTCGACGATGGATTATCTTCATCTGCAGATCAAAGCCAGGAATGACCTGACGGAGTTCAGTGCGTACACCAGCCTCGGAGCCGCGCACAGCATCGCCGCCAACCGGCTTTCATACGTGCTCGATCTGCACGGACCGAGCCTGGCAGTCGATACAGCGTGTTCCTCTTCGCTTACGGCGATCCACATGGCTATCCAGAGCCTGCGGAACGGCGAGTGCGACATGGCCATCGCCGGCGGCGTGAATGTCATTCTTTCCCCGGGAACGACGGTTGCGCTTTCGCAGTTCAACATGATGGCTCCCGATGGGCGCTGCAAGGCGTTCGATTCGCGCGCGGACGGTTATGTGCGGTCGGAGGGATGTGGCCTGGTGGTGCTGCGGCGCAGCGCCGACGCGACTGAATCGGGAGCGCGCATTCTTGCCTGGGTGCGGGGTTCGGCCCTGACGCAGGATGGGCGCACCAGAGGGATTACGGCTCCAAACGAGGCAGCGCAGGCCAGGGCCATACAGGGCGCGTTGCGTGACGCCGCTTGCGCAGCGGGCGACATCACCCTGGTGGAAGCGCACGGAACGGGCACCGCGGCCGGCGATCCCGCGGAAATGAATGAATTGCGGCGCCAGTATGGGGCCGCGCCTTCGTCTTCGATGTGCCCGGTCGGTTCGGTTAAGGCCAACATCGGCCATCTGGAGTCGGCGGCAGGGGTTGCAGGCTTTATCAAACTGGTCCTGTCGCTGAATCATCGGGAAATCCCGCCGCAGATTCAGATCGAGAATCTTCATCCGGAGATATCGCTCAAAGAAAGTCGGCTGACGATTCCCTTCCGCCGAACGCCGTGGGCTGTGCCGGCACAGGCCCGCCGGATCGGGGCGCTGAGCTCGTTCGGCTTCGGGGGCGCGAACGCCCACATGATTATCGAAGAGGGTGAAAGCCTCGGGATGAAGGCGTCGCCGGAAATGGCAGATCGCCCGGAGTTGTTCTTACTGTCGGCCGCTACCGAAAAAGCGTTGCACAATGTAGCGCAGGAATGGACGCGGTTCCTGGGGCGGGATAGCGTACCTGCGGTTTCGGTTCTGGCCCGCGCACAGGCAATGCGCAGAACTCATTTCTCGCAACGGGCATCGTTTGTCGCCGGATCCACTGCGGAACTTCGAAACGAACTCACGGCCTTCTGCCAGTTGTTCCCGCGTACGAAGCCCGGCGCCGCCGCCACAGCAGGGATCGTCTTTCTGTTCGGAGGTCACGGGACGCAATACGCAGGGATGGGCAGAGAACTGGCGCAGCAGTTTCCTGTGTTTCAGCGGGCGTTGCGGGAGTGCTCAGACCTGTTTGCGGAGTGCGGAGGGACGGGCCGTTCGCTGCTGGAGTGCGGCGTGCTGGAAGATGAGGCGGCGTACGACGATCCCGTGCTGCAGGCCGCTGGTATCTTTTCCTTCCAATACGCGCTCAGCCGCACGTGGGAACATCTCGGCATTACTCCCGCCGCGGTTCTGGGCCACAGCCTCGGGGAGTATGCGGCCGCGTGCGTGGCGGGTTGCTTCGATCTTGCCGATGCACTGCATCTGGTGACTGCGCGGGCACATCTCATTGCATCGATTGCACGGCCGGGCGGGATGGCCGCAGTTATGGCGCCGGCACAGCGGGTTCGTGAGATTTTGGATCGCGAGGGTCTCGACCCGATCTCTCTAGCCGCCGATAATTCGCCAGAGGCGGTAACCATCTCCGGCAATCTGGAAAGCCTCGTGAAAGCAGAGGGTGCATTTCAGACGCGCGCTATCGCCACGCGCCGGCTCCGTACCCTTCAGGCGTTCCATTCCCAACTGCTCGATGAGATTTTGCCGCAATTCGAAGAGACCGCGGCGCGGGTCAGGTTCCAGAAACCGCGAATTCCTCTGATCTCAAATTTAACGGGGAGGTTGCTCGATACAGCGCCGGACGCGGTGTATTGGCGACGGCATTTGCGAGAACCGGTCCTGTTCCGCCAGGGTATCGAGACGGCGAGGGCGGCAGGACTGAGTGTGTTCCTTGATAGCGGTCCCGGAGATACCCTGACGAACCTGGCCCACCGGTGTTCGCCAGACTCTTTTGCGGTCTATTCCGCCACCGATGCCCGTCAGGAAGCCGTGTCGGTGTTGCGTGCCGCAGGCCGGCTGTATACGCTTGGCGCCAGCCTGTCTTGGCAGAATTTATACCGCGATGCGCCTTCGTCGTACGGCGCCGATTTACCGGGCCACCCGTTTTACCGTCGGCATTATTTCTTCGCGAATGGCATTCCGGAGGTCACAGAGTCCGAATCCGGCGAGAGCGCATGGAACGGCCCGGAAACCGATTTGCCTGCGGAATATGACGTCCAGTGGATAGCCTCGGAGATGACGCCTCGCAAGGGCGCCGACACCGTTTCCGATCCCGACGAAGTCTGGATACTGATCGGAGGTAGACCTGCCGATGAGATGGCTTTGCGGCTGGTGCGCGAGAGGAAGAGCGTCTTTCAAATTTCGCCCAGCCCCGAGATACGCCAGCGCTACAACAGGACGACCGATCGCGCATCAGGTGCGACACGCTTCCTGGTAGCGCCGGGGTGCTCTTCGGAGACCTATGGCGCTATTTTTCAGGAGATCGCCAGCCGGCTCATGCGGGCCGACGCCGGTCGGTGGAACGTCGTCTGCTTGAACGCGCTCGAATGCTGCCCAACCGCCAGGACGAGTGTTGCATCGCTGGAACATGATCAGGATGCCCACGGGACTGGAGACTTGCTGTCGATCGTTCAGGGATTGATTCGCATCGTCATTCTCAAGCGGCTTTGGATCGTCACGGAAAACGCGCAACATGTTCCGCAGGGCGCGGACAATATCGCGGAAAACGCTGTGAACGTCGCACAGTCCGCAATCTGGGGCTTCGCGCTCACGGTGTTCCTCGAACATCCCGATATGCGAGGCGCCCTCATCGATCTTCCATCCGGACAGGCACCCGCGGAGCAGACCGGCGCCATCCTCGACAGCATCGCCGCCCAGGATGGGGAACCGCTGATGGCTTTTCGCGGGGGCGTCCGCTGTGTTCCACGCCTGACGAAACTCGAAAACCCAAGTCAGTCCCGCCCTCGAACAAAGCTGAGAAGTGACGGGACGTACGTCATCACCGGTGGCCTGGGCGGTCTGGGCCTGCAGTCCGCCATGTGGATGGCTGAGTGCGGCGCGGGCAGGATCGTGCTCGCAGGCCGTCGCGGTCTGCCAGACTCCGCCACCTGGCCCGATCTGGCGTCGAACACGGAAGAAGGGCGGAAAGTAGATGCGGTCCGCCGCATCGAAGCATTGGGCGCTGCGGTTGAAGTGCGCTCGCTCGACATCACCGACCACGCGGCGGTGGCGGCGATGATTCAGGATATCGGCCGCGGCCCGTATCCGCTTCGCGGCATACTCCATGCGGCCGGCGTCAACTGGTTCGCGAAGGTCATGGACATGGATCGTGCGAGAACTCTGGAGACGTTGAAGATCAAGATTTCGGCCGCATGGAATCTCCACGAGCTGTCCCGCGGCGCTGAGCTTGACTTCTTCATCCTTTACTCCTCGGTCTCGTCCCTGTGGGGATCGGTGTCGCTTTCGCACTACACCGCCGCGAATGGCTTCATGGACGCACTGGCATGGTATCGGAAGCAGCAGGGCCTGCCCGCCCTGAGCATCAACTGGGGACCATGGTCCGACGCCGGAATGAGCGCCGGATACGAGGAAGCGAGCGTTCTGACGAAGCTCGGATTTCGGTTGATGACGCCGCAACGCGCACTGCGAGGCATGGAGAGAGCGCTCACGAGCGGCCAGACCCAGCTGGCGATAGCGGATATACGGTGGGAAATCTTTCAGTCGGTGGTCAACTTCTCGTTCGCGCCAGTGTTCTTCAGCCGCGTGAGTTCCGAATCGTCTCGCCGCGCGCGCTTCCAGAGCGATCGCGCGGAGGCCGCGCGCATCCGCGAGTTGCCAGAAGAAGAGGCGCGGGAACAGCTCATTGCCACTGTGAAGAGGTTGCTGGCGAGCGTTCTGCTGCTCGAACCCGGCGCTGAAGTTGATGTCCGGCAGCGCTTCAATCTGATGGGAATGGATTCGCTCGCGGCGGTGGCGTTCGCGCTGCGCATCGAGGCATTCG
Source organism: Acidobacteriaceae bacterium (assembly GCA_030038315.1). Lineage (GTDB taxonomy): Bacteria > Acidobacteriota > Terriglobia > Terriglobales > Acidobacteriaceae > Telmatobacter. Next base: position 9,857 of record JASHPD010000282.1, on the reverse strand, counting down.
CTGGAGTGCGCATGCCAACTGCGCTCGCGTGGAACTATCCGACGGTGCTCGAGGTCGCGGATCATCTCTGCGGGATACTGCGCGACTCCGGTTCGAGTGAAAAAGCAGGTGCGGCCGAAAAGATTCTCAGCGCGCCGACCGGAGCGAGACAGGAAGCTCCGGCTCAGGCGTGGTTCCGGAAGTTTTCGTCTCAGGCGATTGATGCGCCGCCGGAGCGCCTGCGATTGATTTGTCTGCCTTATGCGGGGGCGGGCGCGTCGGTCTATCGGGAATGGAGCGACCAACTCGCGGACGTATGCGAGGCGATTGCGGTGCAACTGCCGGGCCGCGAGGAACGAATGGCGGAAGGCGTCATCACCGACATGGCGCGGCTCGCGTCGCTGCTGGCGGACGCTCTCAAATCGCTGCCGCGCGCCCGGTTCGCCATCTTCGGCCACAGCATGGGCGCGCTGCTGGCGTTCGAATTGACGCGCGAGTTGCGCGCGCGGGGCGCCGACATGCCCGCCGCGCTGCTCGTTTCCGCATGCCCGGCTCCGGGGTCGGCCACTGGCGGTGGGCATATCCGGAATCTTCCGGATAATGAGTTCCGCCGGCGGGCGATCGAAGCCTTCGACGTTCCCGCCAGCGCCGCCGCCGATTCAGAGGTCTGGAAATCGCTGCTTCCCGTGTTGCGCGCGGATGTCACGTTGATGGAAAATTACACACCGGCGGAGGAGCCAGCGCTGAACGTGCCGATTACAGCGTTCGGCGCGCGCGCGGATTCCGCGGTGTCACGGCAGCATCTCCTCGCGTGGAGCGGCGTTACCAGCGCGGATTATTCGCTGCACATGTTCGATGGAGGACATATGTTCGTTCATGATCGCGCGTTTCCGCTGGTATTGCGCGAAGAACTCAGGAAACTTGAGACGAGCCCGACGCTCGACGCGACGGGCCGGTAATCGCGCTGAGGAATGGAAATGGCCACGACGCAAACCGCTATAAAACCCTCGACCCAGCCATGGTTCGAAATAGACAGCGAACACTACCGCGGCGAGGAGCCCAACTTCTACCGCCCGGAAGACTTTCCATGGATTAAATACCTCGAAGACAACTGGCGGGTCATCCGCGACGAAATCGAAGCCCTGCTGGCGCGAAAAGAGGACCGGTTAAAACCATACTTCGTCGCGCTGTCATTTCCGCCGAAGCAATGGAAGACGATGGGCTTCTATTTCTGGAAATACCGGATTCACAGGAACTGCCGCGCCTGCCCGCGAACGGCGGAGATTCTGGAATCGCTGCCCAACATGACGGCCGGTTCGCTAAGCGTGCTGGAGGCAGGCTCCAACATCAATCCGCACCACGGCGATACGAACGCGATCATCCGCATACATCTCGGATTGGACATCCCGTCGGGCCTGCCTGAGTGCGGCTTTCAGGTGGGCAAGGACGTACGCTCGTGGGAGAACGGCAAAGCGCTGCTGTTCTGCGATGCTCATGCACATTCCGCGTGGAACCGCTCGAAGGAACGGCGGCTGATCCTGATCGTGGACGTGATGCGCCCGGAGTTTGCCGGCCAGACCGATGCGATCTGCCGGCACGTTCTGGCGACACAGGGATTGCAGGTGCTTTATCAAAAAATGGCCATGCTTCGCAGATGGCCGCGCGGTGTGAAATACGCGGTTCATACGGTGCTGCGCGCGGGTCTCGCCATACTGCTGCCGCTGCAGCGGCGCGCCGGACTCCTTTTTCGCGGCTGACGACTCCGCATCAGCGCCGGCCGCGGCGACGCAGAACGGCTGCGCTAACAGTCACCGGGAGACTGCTGTTGACGGTTCCATTTGGCCCCGTCGCCGTAAGCACATAGGTGGTGGTGACCGAAGGATTCACGGCGTACGAGCCATTGGCTATATCAGCGGCCGGCACCTGATAGCCGCCCGGATTCAAAACCATCGAAGTGACGTTGGCGGTTACCCAGGAGAGAGTAAACCCGGGCGATGCGCCAGCGGCGTTGAAGTATTGAATCTGCGGTGAGTTCGAAGGGTCGCCTGAGCCAAGGTTCATGGTGGTCATCGTACCGCCGGGCTGGCTGACGACGAGTTGCCACCAGTTCGCGCCCGGCTGGGTCAACTGGGCGCCGTTCGGCCATGACCCCGCAAGCTGGAAGCTGACGTCGGAAAGCGAGCCGCTCTGGTTGGTCAGAAACTTGAACCAGAGCACGGGCATCGGTCCCAGTTGAAATGACACCGATTGGGTTGGAGCGGTTGCCGAGTAGCCTTGCGCCTGCAACTGGTAAATCGCCGTCGGAGGAATCTGCGGCGGAATACCCGGCGAGTTCTTCACAGTGTCGAGTCCGGGATAGATGGTCAGGGGCGTGAAAGAGTTGGCTGGCACCGGAGAAGTGGTTCCGCCCTGGGGATAGGTCAGGTAGACCGCGGCAGCGTAAAGTGTCGACCACGTGAGCTGAGCGCTCGACGTTGGGCTGAACGGGGATGAAGGCGAGGCGGGAATCGTCGCGAATGAAGTAATCAGCTGGGGCTGCTGCGTCAGGGTCGCGGAACCGTTGGCCTGCGTGCCGTCGTTCGATGAAACGGTGAGCTGGAAGGTTCTCTGCGGCCACGAGCGCAACATCACGACGCTGACGCAATCTTGATACGGGGGTGAACCGCTGACAGGAAAATCCTGGGGAGGACCGTTGAAGCCGTTGACTGTGACTTTCGTACCGCCGAAGGATTGCCAGTAGAGCGTGGCAGGCTGATTCAAGCCCACATTCCAGGGCACAAACCACGCAATCACCGCGAGCGCCTGCGGGATTTTGTTGACGTAAATCGATGCAGCGCCGGTGTTGGCGCCTATGTATTCCGTAATGGCCAGCGTCGCACTTCCCAAAGTGTTGTTGACTGTTACGGTGAAGGTCACTTGGATGGTCGATCCTGGCGCTAGTGTCTGATCGCTCGTTGGCGATACCTGAAAAACCGGGCTTCCTGTGGATTGTTGACCCGCGGTGAACCCGGCAGTCAGCGACTGGCATGCGACGGCGTTCACGTCGTCCGTCAGACTGTTGGCCTCGCTGAACCCACCCGAAGGGGTGGGAATCGTGATCAGGATCTGATCTCCCTGGCGCCCGGACTGCAGGGTGACCGGATTTCCCGTATTGTTGGTCGCCGTGAGGGTCAGCGTTGTCTTCAGGCCGACGAAGGCCTGCGCGGTAGTCTGTCCGGCGCCACCAGACGGATCGATTGTATAGGAAAGCAGAGGTGAGCCGGAAACCAGAGCTTCAAATCTTCGTTCCCGACCCGTATGCGTGATCATCGTTTGATTCCTCCGGTAAGCGTCAACCATCCCTCGCGGAGACGGGGCGGCGACGAGCCAAGACGGGCCACCGCATCCTGATTTGAAATGTCGGACGGCGTCTCCCACGAAGTGATATCTTTCCGGGCCACCCACGACCATTTGCCCTGAATTTCGCTGGGAAGCGGCATCTGAATGCTGCCGGGATCTTCGAGCAGAGGACCCAACCTGAAATTCACTTCCATGGCAGCGATGGCCGTTGTGACCGGTCCCGGATCAAGCGTGCTCGTTACAACGGGCAAGCTGCCACTGATCACTGGGATGTGCCCGCGCGGGTCGAGAAGGATGGTCAGACTGACGGTCGAACTGTTGGGCGGCAGCGGAATCAGGTGGTTGTACTGGACATAGCCGCTGGGCGAGGTTTGATCTCGTCCAGGAGCGTTCAGGAGAGACATCTCCGCTCTGGCTCCTCTGCGGGACGCGGCGCCAAGATCGGCGGTCTGCGAGCCGGAGCCATAAACCGCATAGAACTTGCTGTAGTCGTCATTCAGGAAATAACCCAGAACGCCGTTTGAACTATCACCGAGATCGCCGACGCGGAAGCCGAAGTTCACCGAGACAAAGGGGGGTGGCGTTGGCGAGAACTTCGAAGGATTGCTTCCGGAGACATAATACTGGCCGGTCAATGCCCACGACTGGTTGTACACGGGGTAGCCTGCGAGATTGAACGATAACTGCGCGCGAACTACGGCGACGGGCCGTCCCACGATCACAGAGAGATTTCCGCTTGAGCCGCCCGGATTGATTGCCCAGAACGAGGAATCGAGCGAATTCATCAGATCGAGAAGCGCCGCGCCGCCGGTGGTCAGGCCAACCTGGAGAAGGCCCTGCGTCATCGCGAGCAGGTGCGCGTTATTCAATTGAGGAGGCGCACCCAGAGGCGCCGAAGAACCGGGCGCATCATCCCACCGGACGCCCAGCCCGGAGGGCGAGGCATCGCTCACATCCGTGCCGACAAGAAGTACACCGCCTTCATTAGTTCCATCCGCGTCAAAGACCATGAGCGACTGATCCAGAAGATTGGACATCACCCAGCCGCAGATAGGTGAGGTGAGGTCGGAAGAGTTTGTGGGTATCTGATCCGAGGTGGCGTCCAGCAATTGAAGGACGGCAGCAGAGGGCTGTGCTACTCTCGGCGGCAGTTGAGCGTAAGCGGCGTTGGAAGTTCCCGGCGTGAGCAGGCTGTTCGAAAGATAAGGGGTCACGGCGGGCAGTTTGGGATCCTTGCCGCGCCATATCTGGCCCCAGGAATCGACTATCCAGACATCCTTCAGCAGGAAATGTCCGGACCGGATCGGAAAGAACGGGAGGGCGTTGGCGGCGGGGGCAGTGATGTCGCCGGCGACTGGCCGCAGGCTGTTGGGCGTATTTCCCTGCAGACTGGCGCCGGGCTGCTGGCCGGGCGCGATTGTGCGGGTGGCCAGCTGCTGCGTGAACCCACCGAGCGACTGCGTAACGATATCAAACTTCCCGATGACCGCCGCGATCTCGGTGAGGGCCTGCTGAACGTCGAGGGGCAGGTCAGAGAAACTGGGGTCGTTGTGGAAAGTCTCGATTTGCGCGGCCAGATCCTGCGCGATCTTAAGGTTGAGAACGCTCCGGCCCTGAAAGTAGATTGGATTGGCGGGCTGTGGGACGTTGGTTCCGTTCCATTCGTAATCGATATCGCCAAGGGTCCAGTTCGTAAACTGATCGCCAGGGTTCGAGCCGGTCGGGAACCACTGAACCTGCCAATCGAGATAGATCGGCGACCACGGTTGGCCCGTTCGATACTCCACAGCGATAGCCGCCGGTGGCACGCCCTGAAGCCCCAGCCCGCTGGCCAGCGCTTGCGGTGTTACTCCCAGAGTTGCGCCGTCGTTCCAGGGAGCGCTTTGCTGCTGTTGAATAGTGCCGGTCAGGGCCGCAATGGCCCCTGCCGGCGGTTGGATGCCGCGTTTCTGGAAATAAATCGTCGCCAGCAGACTCGCGTTTGTGGTGTCGAGAAAAAGCGCTTCAAGCCACAGATCGGGTATCTCCTTCGGCATGCCGCTGCCTAGCGGGATCGTGATTGCGTTGAGCAGGTCGGCAGGTCCGATCAGTTGGGGACTGCTGGGCAATCCATTGCCGGTGTAGTCTGCTTCTATTCCGGTGATGGTTTGGCCTGTAAAGCGCGTGAAAAGAGAGGTTCCATCGGTGTATGTGCCCGGGGCAGCAAATTTCGCGTCTGCGCCGGCGGCACTGAGCATCACTACAGGATCGTTGGGGCTGAAATTCGCAGGCAGGTCTACCTGCTTGACGACATATTTGCCTGCAAGCGCGGTGACCAGCGCGGTCTGTGCGTTGCCGACCTGCGTCTGCAGCCCGGTCACGTTGCTCTGCATCGCGGACACTTGCTGCTGCAGAACGGTCAGAACCGCGTTCACCGCGGCGGTTACCTGCGCCGGCGCATTCCGGGGGAGGTTGTATTGCTTGTATTGCACAGCGAACAATTCCAGCTGCTCGGTGAACAACTGACCCTGTGCCTGATTCAGCTGCCCCTGGATCGTGTTGAGGGCGGTCAACAAGGCGGTTTGGTTGGAGTCCAGAGGAATGCTTTGGCTGCCGCTGTAATCGGCGGGTTCCGTGGCGTCGGTTTCCGGACGCACGACGATAAACACCTGGCCCGACGAGAGTGAATTGAATCGCGCTTTGTGCAACAGGGTCTCGACGTACTGCGGGTCCTTCGGCAGTTCGAAAAGGTAACCTTTTTGAAATGCCTCGACGGCGGTTTCGATGAAGGGAATCGTGTTGGGATCGCCGTGATTCTGAGTGACAACGTAATTGGCAATCCACGCGGCAATCGCCTCTGTCGCCGTATTTCCCAGGGCAACATCCGGGAACAGAGTGCCTCCATCGTTTGGCGCGCCGGTGCCATATGCGGTTCCCGCTCCCGACCACACAACGTTCGAGACCATGCCGTGGCAGATGGTTTGTTGCGGGAGCGATGCGGGCTGTGTGGAAATACCGTTGGCGGTCTGCCACTTCAGCCATGTCTGTATCGCCTGGAGCAATTGGGGCGGAAGACTGGCGGGCGGTCCCGCGAGACCATGAGCCGTCTGCCACGCCGTCCACGCGGCCTGCGCCTGCAAGACATCGGGTAAATCGCCGACCGACCACTGAAATTTATTGGCAACCTGACTGGCCCAGTTTTGCGGGGTGTCCGTTGGCACGACGTACATCGGGTCAGCGGTGGGGTCGGCATACCAGCCGATTACGGAATATGTGTAGCTGACCCATCCGGTGGCGGGGTTTGGCAACGCGTCATAGAACGAGAAAACGTTGCGGACATTGTCATACGCAGCGGCCCACGAGACGTCACCAGGGCCCACAGCCTGGAGCAACGGAGTGGATGGGGATGCAGGGCTGGTCCATGCCGCAATCGGTATGTATCCGCCGATCTGCAAGGTGGCATTCATCGGGTCGGTTGGATCGGGATACTGGCTAACGGTGTTGGCGTTTATGGTGCTGAGCAGATCGCTCTGCACAATTCCGGCAGTCAACGCGGGTGCGGTTCCTGCGGCGCCGTATTGAAGCCGGAGAATCATCCAGCGATTTGGCGCCCACGGAAACTGCACCTGGCCCGCGGAGGCGCCGCTTTGCACCTGCTGACCGGAACGGAGCGCGTAAGGGAGCGTCCACATCAGGTGCGCTCCGGGCGCGGGCGGCCTCGTGGAAGCCGTGAGAGGCGGAGGCGCGTCGGGCAGGAGACCTTTCGCCAGGTTCACATAATTCATGTTAGTAACCGCCCACGTGGACTGCTGGTCAGGATTGCCGACCAGCAGGCAATCCACCGTGATCGGCACCATAAGACATGGTCCTGGCCAGACTGGACTGAGGCTCGCGTTCTGAACCTGGCTCACGAATTTCCTCCAATCGGGCACGGATTTGCCCCAGCCGTAAAAGCCTGTAATCCCGCCGCCTCAATCGTTTGAATGGCAAATCCTCCCGGCGTCAGGCTGTCGCCGGGCATGGCACCGGCAGGCATCGTTTTCTGAATGTTGCTAACCAGGGTGCCGATATCCAGCACGCCCCTGAATGCGCCCGTGCGGTATTGGGTCTGCGCCGTGAGGTATTGTCCCGGCTGCTGCTGGATCTGCTGACCAACATTGTTGCCAGTGAGGTACCTGAGGTAGACCTCGACGGTGCCGGAGGTCTGGGTATCGACAACACCCATGTGCAGGCCTTCAGACGGCTCGATAATGTTGACGCTCGCTGGAATGCCATTGAAGATTACGAGCAGAACGTTGTTTGACAGCCTGTCCATGCGGAGAAGAGGAACAGGATTCTGGCTGGCGTCGAGGCCCTGCACTTCGAGTCCCGGCCATGTAGAGACGATGACCGAGCGGAAGAGGAAGCCCGCCAGCGGTCCTCCCGAGGGTGTTCCCACATCCACGGTGCGTTTGCGCAAAGTAGCGCGCAACTGGGCCTGCTGGTCTGCGACCGCCTTGTAGACGGCCTCGAAGAACAACTCATTAAAGACATTGTCGACGGTTGCACCGGTGCCGACGCTCATGGCGCCGTCGATGAGACGATCGAGCCAGTTGCGATCAACATAGAAGAACCGCAGGGACTCGGTGGGCAGCATGCGCGGGTCGGGCACGAGATACGAGAACGGAACGCCATAGAGAAGCGTCAATTGCGCAAGCCAGTCGATGACGGCAGCGGGAAGATCAGGCGGAGGCGCCGGGGCGGCGGCCGTGGCCAGAGCCGGAGTACCCCGGGGCGCTGCGCTGGTCACCGTCTGAGTCATGGCATGGGCTATGCTTGTATGCAGTTGCGCGCGGGGTTTGAGAGATTTCATTGGGCGTCCCCATTCAGGATCCTGTTCTTCAGCGCAACGATGGGATCCTCATCGCCGGTCGCGATTTCCTGAATATCCTGCTGGCTGGCCACGCCGGGAACCGCTGAGAGGCGCGGATGCTGGCCTCTGGGGGAAACGATGGGCAGCTTGTCTTTGAGCGGGTGCAGATGATCTGTCATGAACATGCGCATCATAGCCGGGACGCCTGCTCCCGGCCCCTGAGAGGCAGCGCCCAGAGCTTTCAGGAACGGGATCTCCACCGCATTCTGATTGGCTTGTTGCTGCACGCTCTGGAGAAACTTACGGCGCCATTGCATGAGGTGCTGCACAAACGCGGAGTCGGAGAGCGCAAGCAACCGGCCGATCTGCCAGGCGGCCACGTAGGCATGGTTGAATACGCCGGTATCGGGATCGTAATGCATCGCGTGGTCGGAAATCAGATAGGGTCCGTACGAAAAGTCTTCCTGGGTCGGCGCCGGTACGAACGGGCCGCGATAAAGCGAAGTGGTATTTTCTCCGTCGCGCAGGTCATTCTGCAGAGTGGCGTACCCACTCCTGATGGCGGTGTCGGCGTCCTGATTGGTGATCGTGCCTTTTGACTCCGGCATTTTCAGCAGTCCGACTCCGCCGTTGCCGGTCGTGCACAATGCCGCCATCAGAGCCAGAAAGCTTCCCGGCGAAGTGGAAGCGGTAAAGGACCAGCCACCCAGAACTGCGAGGCGGATTTTCGTGTATTGCGCGGGAATCGCCGAACCTCCGGGAAGATGATCCTGATGGCCTTCGAGCGAAACCAGGAATACGGTATTGCTGCTCCCATCAAGCGCCACCCGGTTACTCATCACCACCGAAAAGCACCCGTCCTCATCGAGGCCGAGTATGATCTTTCCGTCGGTATTCACTTCTCGCGCGTGCGCGAGCATGGGTAACTCCGCGATCGTGGGAGCGATCGCCTGGAAGTACGCCAGATTCATGTCCACCAGCAAGGCGGGCGTCGTATCGGAGGAGGAAACGTCGGGAAGGACCGGTGGCAGAATCGTGGAATCGCCGGGACTGACAAGCGCACCCGCGGTGCTCGTTGTCGGCGGCGAGGACATCTGCGGGTTGGTTCCGTCAGGCAGTTCGGCCGGGTAGATCGTCAGGAGGCCCATCCAGGGTGTGGTGGGATCCTGGGTGCTGGACTTCGCCGTCGGGTCGATATTGCGTATCCAGGGCAGCGCGAAACTCCCGAAAACGATGTTCGGAAGCACATCGTGATAGATGCCGGTCTGATTGGCGGGCGGAAACACCATGTGGATCTGGGTGGGGTCGATCTGAAAACGCGGCCCGTCCACGGTAAACGGCTGGGTTGCCGTGTAGGACGGTTTGGTTCCATCCTTCAGCCCGACAATGGACTGAGTCACCGTCAATTTGTACGGCGCGGCAGGAAGCGGTGGCTGGATGGTATCGAAGAACTCGATCTGCCCCGGACCGATGTTGCCAGGCTGCACAACGATTGGATTAGCCATTGGTTTTCTCCTTTTTGGAGCGCAGAACGGCGCGCACGGCGGGCGGCGCGGTTCCAGACATTGGCGATGAATGCGTCAGCGTGAGGGCCGACCAGGCGCCCGCAACATCCGCGACGGGCACGTCGAGCAAATACACGCCGAGGACGCGGGATGTGGCGCGCCGTGGATGGGCGATGACGCTCAGGTAAGAGTAGCTGCCCTCG
>JASHPD010000281.1 GCA_030038315.1 Acidobacteriaceae bacterium | reverse complement strand
GCGCCCATGCCGCAGGCCGCGTTGCCGTCGATGATGATCTTGCCCGCGGTCCGGTTCATGCGCTCGATGACGTAGGGATCGTGCTTGACGAGCTTCTCCGCCGCGTAATCGTGCCCGGCCTTCACCGCGCCAAAGTTCAGATCGAAGACCTTCTGCTTCTTGGCAAACTGCTTCTTGACCGCCTGCTCGACCACTTCGAGATCGATCGAGAGCAGTTGCGCCGCCACGCCCACATACACCATGTTCTTGACCAGCTTGCGCAGCTTGGCCTCGGAGCAAACGGCAGCCGTGATCTTGTCAAACGGCACCGGATAGCAGACCACGTCCTCGCGGTACTGCTTCAGGTTCAGGTTTTCCTCGTAGATTGCCACTGCGCCGCTTGGCAGTGCGAGAATGTCGTCCTTAGCGGTCTCGGGATTCAGCGCCACCAGCACTTCGGTCGCGCGCTTGCGGGCCACGTAGCCGTCCTTGCTGGCGCGAATCGTGTACCAGGTAGGCAGTCCGGCAATGTTCGACGGGAAGAGATTTTTTCCGCTGACCGGAACTCCCATTCCGAAGATGCTTTTCAGCAGTACGCTATTGGCGGATTGCGAGCCGGACCCGTTCACCGTTGCTACGTTGATGCTGAAATCATTTACCACGCGCTGCTGCGCGCTCAAAGCGCCCTGTTCTTGACCCAGGGCCAGGTCTCCAGTCGCCATTTGGCCGGATTCCCTTCAAAGAAGAAGTCTACGCTGCGAAAAAAGATGCGCCGCGTTAGCTGTACACCAATTATAGGCGTGCCCTCGGTACGCTGTCCCGTGATCTGAGCCACTGCGCGGCAGGGATAAAGCGATTGCGTGCCGAAATGGTAAAGGCGAAAAGACAGGGACTAAGGGACGTAGGGACTTAGGGACTAGAAATATCTGCTATCTCATGACGCTGTCATCCTGACCGTAGCCGTTTTTCAGACGGAGGGAAGGACCTGCTTTTGCCTTTCGCAAATTACGCTAAGAATTTCAGGAACAGGACACCAGGAAGTGTCTGACGAATCGAAAAGTCCCTCAGTCCCTCAGTCCCTTGAGTCCCTTAGTCCCTGCTTTTTGCTGTCCCGATTCCACCGCCACAACAACATACTGGCAATCACAATCAGTGCCAGCGTCAGCCCAATCCACAGCCCATAAATCCCCCACCGCAGCAGAAAGCACAACGCCAGCCCCAGCGGCAGCCCCAGAAACCAATACCCCGCCAGGTTCGCCCACATCGGCACGCGCGTCTCGCCCAGCCCGCGCAGCGCGCCGGTTGAAACCGTCTGAATCCCATCAAAAATCTGAAACGCCGCCGCCAATCCCAGCAAACTCGGCCCCACCGCCATCACCGCCGCATCGCGCGTGTAAAGCGCAATCAACGGCCCCGGCGCAACAAAGAACACCACCGCGGCCAGCAGCATAAAGCCGGTCCCAAGCGCCAGCGCCATCCATCCGGCGCGCCGCGCCCGCGCCGCATCGCCTGCGCCCATCGCGTGGCCTACGCTCACCGCCGCAGCCGAAGAAAGTCCCAGAGGCACCATGTAGGTAAACGACGCATAATTCAGCGCAATCTGGTGCGTAGCCAGCGCCACCGGCGTCAGCCAACCGGCCGCCAGCGTAGCCAGGTTCCACGCGCCTACCTCGAGCACAATCTGCCCCGCAGCCGGCGCACCCAGCCGCGTCAGTTGCCGGATCTTCAGCCAGCTCAGCCTCGCCCAGCGCCGAAAGAGCGGATGCCCGCGCCGGCGCTCATACCACCACGCCGCACCCAGCAGAATCACCGCCATCACCACCCGCGCCGCGCAGGTGGAAACCGCCGACCCGTCCACGCCCATCCGCGGGCAGCCGAACTTGCCATAGATCAGCGCCCAGTCGCCGAGCCAGTTCAGCACGTTGGCCACCACAAACGCGACCATCACCACGTTCACTTCGCCCACGCCCTGCAGGTAGCGCCGTACGCCCGCATAGAGCAGCAGCGGCAGCGTCCCCAGCGTCAGAATGCGCAGATAGCTGCCCGCCGGGGCCGCAACCGAGTGCGCAATCCCCACATGCGTAAACCCGAAGCTGGCCGCAATGCAGACCAGCATCAGCGGCGGCGTAGCAATGCAGGCGAGATAAGCGCCCTGCGCCAGCCAATGATGGCAGGCATCATGGTCGCCGCGCCCATAAGCCTGCGCCACCAGCGTATCGAGCCCCAGCAGCAGCCCAATCCCAAACAGCGAAGGCGTGTAATAGATCGCATTCCCCAGCGCCACCGCGCCAATCGCCGAAGGCCCCAGCCCGCCGACCATCACGGTATCCACGATGCCCTGCAGCATCCAGCCGATCTCGCTCAGCACCACCGGAATGGCCAGCGCAACAAGGGCGCGCAGCTCTGCCTTCCAGCCTGCGTTGACTGCGATTTCACCGGCCATGGTTCTACTCTAAGGGACCCGGAAGATAGGGATATAAGAGCTAAGAAAAAACCACCCCCGCCACAGCGATGTTATCCCGAGCAATCATTTCGCTTCCCCACAGAAGTGTCATCCTGACCGTAGCCGTTTTTCACGGGGTCCCCGGCGAGCGATCTTTGTGGGAGGCGGAGGGAAGGACCCGCTTTTACCTTTCACCCGAGGCAAATCCATAAGCAGGATTCCTCTCACCTCTAGCCGTTGAAACCGTTTAATCAATCAAACGAATCGAAATGCGAGGAGTTCCCTCCATGAGCCGCCGCGGAATTGCGCTAACGCTTATCCTTCTGCCGGCGGCAATGTCCATCTCATCGACCTTACTGGGCCAGAAGCAAACCGAAGCTGCCCGGCTCGATATGGCTCTGGATAAACAGACCTACCATCCGGGCGAGACGGTCATTGTGACTTACCGAATCACGAATTTGTCGAATGCACTTCTCTGTTTTCTTCCGCCTTCTGTGGACTGTTACAGCATTGACGGGGAACTTGGGTCGCACGCAACGCTCCTCCAGGGCCATCTCCGTCCCCACGGCCTCAACGGGGGATGTGCTGCGGACCATTTTGTTTTTGGAGATCTCGGCGCGGACATTGACAAGAATTGGATCAAGCTAGGCGCGCATCAGTCCTACCAGATCACGCAGAAAAGTAAATCCATTGATCTGTCGGATGCAGGACAATGGTTGATCGAAGCCGGCTACGTTCCCATGCGGGAAGATGCCGTGTCACTCTACCAGAGCGCCTTGAAGGATCGCGGATGCACTTTGCTGCCGGAGCTCCACTCGAAAAAGACAGAAATATCCGTACAGGCCGCCAGCCACTAACGCATCCATCAGGTTGCATCAATCAGGTTCAATCAATCAGGGGATTCCCACCCCCTGGCTTCCTGCCTTTTTCCTCCTGTCAACCCCCTCCCCCGTAAAATATTTTCCAACCCCTTTAAAATCAACACAATTTTCCCGCCCAATTTTGCAAAGAATTATCCCCATATTTCGCAAAATAGAAACAGCACTCCCAAAAGCCATTGAGAAAGGAAATCCCTCATGGACATGAGCAGAACTCCGTGTCTTCACAAACCGCTCGCGCCCGCCGTCCAGCGCTGCTGCGACGCCCGCAACCGCATCATCCGCGAAATCAACGCCAACCTTCCGCCCGACCCGGACGACTTCGAGAACGACACCCAGGAGCAGCGCGCCCAGATCGCCGTCCTCAATTTCGCCCGCAACAAGCACCTCTCGGAAGGCAAAAAGAAGGCTGAAGCCGCCTATCGTTTCGCCATGCCGGACCCATCCACCCGCCAGGGCGTCAAGGACTACATCGCCTGCGTCCTCCACGGCATGACCATCGGCATCATCTCCGGCAAAACAGGCGCGGCGCTTCTCTCCGGAGCGCGCGTAGCCCTCGCCGGCCATCGTGGAAAACTGCACAAAGGCGCAGAAAAGGAGAACACTTTCGGAAACGCCGAAAATGAGGATCAGCCGGCTGCATAATCAATAGCTTGCAGCCTGCCGGTGCAAATTTTTTCTACCCGGGTAACCACTTCGCAGTACACAATCAGTAAGCACCGGAAAACCCCGGCAAGTCCTGGGGAAAATTGCGCTTAGCTGGAACAGAACCAGCCTCACCCAACCGAAGGCCGCAGATCCACCTGCTTCGTCGTAATCGTCAGCGTAGCCGGCTTCAGATTCGGCCCGTCCCAGCCGTCTTTGCTCGCCTCAATCGTGATCGCGCCCGGCGTCTTCGCGCTCTGCACAATCACCTGCGCAAGCCCGTTGAAGAGCGAGCGCCTCGGCGCCTTGTCGCTCTCCTGGCAGTTGGGGTTGCCGTTGCCCACGCCGATCAGCGCTCCCGCGCCGCTCACCTTGAAGGCGATGCTGTTTTCCGCCGTGGGAACCGGCCTTCCCTGCTCGTCCAGCGCTTCCACTTTCAGCACGGCCACGTCCTCCCCGTCGGCGTCAATCTCCGTGCGGTCTGCGGTCAGGCGGATCGCAACCGCATCGCCCGTAGTTTCGCGCCGCTCGGTGAGGATGACTTTGCCGTCCTTCGTCGCCCGCGCCTCAATGGCCCCCGGCTCGTAGCGCGCCTTCCACTCCACATGGCCCAGGCGGGGCACCGGCTGGCTGCCCAGGCTCTTGCCGTTGACAAAAAGCTCGACCGAATCGGCATTCGAGTGAACCCACACCGGAATCTCGTCGCCCTCGCGCCCGCGCCAGTTCCAGTGCGGAAACAGGTGCAGCGAAGGTCCCAGGCCGGACGCAAGGCCCCACCACGCCCTGTAGTAGAAAAAGTTGTCCTTCGGGAAACCGCACATATCCACGATGCCGAACTGCGAATTGATGCTCGGCCAGCCGTAAGGCGTGGGCTCGCCGCGATAATCGAAGCCGGTCCACGCAAACCCGCCGGCCTCCCACTCGCGCGTGCCGTAGAAGGTCCACCACTCCTCGGCGGTTTCGCCCCAGGAGACGGTCACGTCGTACGAGCTGACCGTGTTGCGCAGCTTGTCGCTCGCGTACTCGCCGCGCGTGCCGATGGCGCTCGAAGTCTCCGAGCCGAAGATCGCCTTGTCCGGATGCGCCTTGTGGTAGTCGTCCGGGAATTTGAGGTTGTAGTTGAAGCCGATAATATCGAGCGCCAGCGAAACGCCCTGCTTGTTGTCTCCGTTCACGGCAGCCGAGACCACGCGCGTGGGATCAAGCTGGTGGCAGAGCTCCACCATCTCCGCGGCCACCTTCTGCCCGATGTCCGCGTCCGTGTATTGAAGCTCCCACTCCTCGTTGCCGATCGACCAGAGAACGATCGACGGCGAATTGCGGTAGCGCTTGACCATCACGGCGAGCTGCGCCAGCCCTTCGGGGCTCGAGCTCATCTGCCGCGTCTCGCACATCATCATCAGCCCCATGCGCTCGCAGGCGTCTACCCACTCGGGAGTCGGCATGTTGTGCGAAGTACGCACCGCGTTGCAGCCCATCTCTTTCAGCACGCCCGCGCGGAACCGCTGCAGGCGGTCAGGAACGGCCGCGCCCACGCCCGCATGGTCCTGGTGGTTGCACGTGCCTTGAATCTTGATGTTCTTGCCGTTGAGGAAGAACCCCTTGTCGGCGGTAAAAACCGCCGTGCGCACGCCGAACTGCACCCGCTCCGCATCCACGGCCTTGCCGCCGGACTCGACGGTGACAATCGCGGAGTAGAGATTCGGCTCGTCCGTTGACCACAGCGCGGGATTGCGGATCGTTGCCGTCGCGGCGTAGCTCGTGGAGCCTTCGGCAGCGATGCTCTGCTCCGGCGCTTCCGCCGTGGCGACCGTTGCGCCGCCCGCATCCAGAATCTTCCACGTAACGCGCGCGCTTGCAGCTTCTTTGTTCTGGTTTTCGACGACGGTTGCGAGGGAAAGCGTAGCCGTGCCGCCCTTCAGCTCGGAGCGAACGTAGCTCTCCCACTGGCCAAGATGCACCGGATCGGTCTTCGTCAGCCACACGTGGCGATAAATGCCCGCGCCCTCGTAGAACCAGCCGTCGCCGAAGCTGGCGTCCACGCGGAGCGTAATCATGTTCTTTTTGCCGTAGTGCAGAAAATCGCTGAGGTCAAAGCGGAAGGGCGCATAACCATTGTCGTTTCGCCCGATAAAACAGCCGTTGACGAAGACCAGCACGCTGCGAAACGCCCCGTCGAATTCAACGGCAATGCGCCTGCCCTCATCGCTCGCCGGAACGTCGAACTCGCGCCGGTACCAGCCCACGCTGGTCTCGGGATAACGCCGTCCCAGCGGCTTGTAGCCGTGGGATTTCTGTTCCTCGTCCCACACGAAGGGCAGCTCCACGGCCCAGTCGTGCGGCAGGTTCAACGCGCGCCATTTGGAGTCGTCGTACCTAACCTCGGCGAATCGGAATTCGCCGGTCTTTGAAAAGTCGCCCTGGTCGTTGCCGAAGCCCAGGTCTTTGGCGGGATTCTCGCCGTTGCCGAAGATGAACTTCCAGCCGAAGTCGAAGAGCAGCCGCTCGCGCGGAGCTACGGCGGCAAGCGCGGCGGCGGAGTCGTCATTTCCGCTGAAAGCCGCCAGGGTGCGCGCCCAGGCATTGCGGGAGAGGATGGAAGATGCGGAAAGAGCAAGTCCGCCGCAGAGCACGTCACGCCGCGAGATACGCATGAGAGAACCTCACTGGAAAGAATTTTGAAGGCAAGCCGCACTATAAATCACGCAGGCAGAAAAAGTAAACGCTTTCAGAAAGATGGGAATAAAGACGGGACTGAAGGGACTGGGGACTCAGGGACTGAGAAGCCGTGCCGTAGTGCCTGTGTTGGAGGTTGTTGCACGAGCCTGCAAAAGACAACTGCAGATCCTTCGCTTTGCTCAGGATGACAATTCTGTGCAGGGAGCTTCTCAGTCCCTTCAGTCCCCGCTCTTACCTCGTCATAATCACTTCCGAGACGCTGTCCTTGGCCAGGAACTGCCGATGCCCCGACCATCCCTGAAAGAGCTTCTCAATGCTGCGGTTGGTAAAGGCGCGCTGAATGGGAAACTGCTCGGCAAGCTGCACCTCCACGTCGTCTGCCGGCGTAACGTGGAAGCGATAGTGGTGGGTTTCCTCGCCCTGCGTGCGGGTGTGAAAGAATGCCAGCACCGCGCCGCCGCCGTTCATCACTTCCATGAGCCGCTCGACCACCGGCGCAACAAAGGCTTCCGGCAGGTAATCGAGCGTGGTCCACAGCAGCACCACGTCAAATTTCTTCTCGCCGAAGTCGAGCGTGGCGTCCAGAAATCCCTCGACATCGTAGACAGGCTTGCCATCCTCGTCCTCACCGCGCTGCCAGTCGCCCTCGCAGGCGTCGTGGACAAGATCGGCCATGTAAATGCTGTGGCCCAGGCTGGTGAGGTAGTTGATGTTTGTCGAAGAGGTGTAGCCCACATCGAGAACGCGCAGGCCCGGCTCGGCTTCCAGGCGCTTGCGCAGCGTGGACCATCCGCCGGAGTGGCGCGGGACTTTCGGGCCGGTGACACCCCGGATCGGAGCCGCCGTATCCTTCCCGCGACGTTTTTCCAACCAGTGCAGCATAGATTTTTCCCGAAACCTTATGACAATTCTAGATGCCCAGGCTGGCCTGCGTGGGAGCCGGCTCCGCGGCGGGCGTTGCCGCCAAAACCGCGGGCTTCGCCGCGCCCTGCGTCAGGTCCACCTTGCCGTGGAACCCGGCGTTATCCTCGATAGCCAGCCGAAGGGCGCGCACGTCGCCCTCGACAAGGCAGCCGGCGCGCAGCTCCACGCGGCCGGTGGCGATGATGTTGCCCTGCACCTGGCCCATCACCAGCACGTCCTTGGCGGTCAGGTCCGCGGCCACGTTGGCGTTGGGGCCGATGGTGAGCCGGTTGTCGCCCAACTGCACGGTACCTTCCACCCGCCCGTCGATAATCAGATCCTCGGAGCCCTTTACTTCGCCGCGAATCACGATGGTCTTGCCAAGGCGTGCGGGAGTTGTCTCTATGGCCATAATCCCAATCCTTCCGGAATTGCGATCTTAAAAAACTTGTCACCAGTGTAGCCGGTTTTTCGCGCGCGGCGCACCGGCGGGACGGGTAAGTGGTTAGAAAACGTGGTATCTTCCCGTTCCGGCCGGCTTTGTGCCGGTTTTGGTCCGCGCCGGGCGGAGAAACTGCGACGGGAAAACCGGTTCTGCGTCTAAAGAAAGGAATGCGACCGAAGCCGCCGGCAGGATTGGCCAATGACGTTGCGCGACCCGAATGCGAGATCGAATGCCGAGAGACCACGGACGGCGAGACTGGATGTATAACCCGCTTCGCAAACGCACTGCGCTTCCGTTGTATGTTTTCCTGCTTGCGGCATCCGGCGGCAGCGCCGTGGCCGCGGCGCACGATGCCGGGCAGGATGCGCGCTCGGCGCTGGTGGACCGCGCTCTCGATAACGAGATTGCCGCCGCGCGGGACACTTCGCACCCCATGCGCTACCGGCTGCGCAAGTCGAGCCCGCGGCTGACCACGACCAAGGAAATGATCGAGACGCGCGACGGAAACGTAGCCCTGCTCGTCGCCCTGAATGACGCGGCGCTCAACGCGGGCGACGCGCAGAAGGAACAGGCGCGGCTCGATGCGTTGCTGGCCGATCCCGGCAAGCAGCGGCACCGCAAGCAATCGGAAGATGCCGACACGGCGCGGGCAATGATGGTGCTGCGCGCGCTTCCCAAGGCGTTTCTTTATCAGGACGCGGGCCCGATGGAGGCGGCCTCCGGCACAGTGGAGCGCTACACCTTCAAGCCGAATCCGAACTTCAACCCGCCGAATCTCGAAACCATGGCGCTCACCGAAATGAACGGCGAGATCTGGGTCGATCCCGTGCATCAGCGCGTGGTGCATCTCTACGGCAGCCTCGAGGACGATGTGGACTTTGGCTGGGGAATGCTGGGCAGGCTCTACAAGGGCGGATGGATTTCGATTGACCAGTCCGACGTGGGCGGCGGCGTCTGGCGCATTGTGCGCTTCCAGATGAAGATGAGCGGCCGCGTGCTTTTCAAGGTGCGGGATTTTGACACCACCGAGGAGGAGACGCAGTTTGCGCCGGTGCCGGGAAATCTGGACTATCGTGCGGGGATTCAGATGCTGCGCAATGGGCGGTCCGGCGCGGTTGCAGCGAATCGGTAAGCCAACAAAAAAGCAAACCGGCTCCGCGCGCGGCGGAGCCGGTTTTTGGTTGGGTAATTCTGCGCCTGAACCCTGACGGTTACTTGTTAATCAGGAGCATGACGAAGGTAAAGAGGGTCAGCGACTCGATGAAAGCGAGTCCGAGCACCAGGAACAGCATGATGCCGGCGCGTGCGCCTGGATTGCGGGCCAGCGCCTCGGTGGCTGAAGCGGTGGCTCTGCCCTGGCCCAGGCCGCAAAGGCCGGCGGCAAGGCCCATGCCGAGGCCGACGCCGATCGGCACCAGGCTGATGGCCGCCGATCCGCCCGACTGCGCGAAGACTGGAACGGCGCAGAACAGGACGGCCAGCGTCATAAACACGTACTGAAGTTTCTTCATAGTTCTCCAGCTTCCCTGAGATTAGCCGCCAGTGGGTGGTTGAGGCTCACCGTGCCGGAGATCGTTGCCAATCCCCTTTGGCCCCCTCACGCTTGCGGCCCTCTGTTTGCCCGGAGCGGAAGCGCTCCCCGGCAGAATCTTTTCTTCCCTCACGCCATCTCCGCGGTTGCTTCATCGTGCGAAACCGCGCCGGTGAGATAAATCATCGCCAGCAGCATGAAGACATAGGCCTGGATGAGCGAAACAGCGGCGTGCAGGCCGAGGCCGGCAACCGGAAGCAGAAACGGAAATATCGAGAAGGCCACCAGCGTAATCAAGTCGCTGGCCAGCATGTTGGCGTAAAGACGGATCGTAAGCGACATGATGCGCGCGCAGTGCGAGATGACCTCGATGGGAAACAGCAGCGGCGCAAGCCACCACACCGGCCCCATGAAGTGCTTGACGTAGCCGACGATTCCCTGCTCCTTGAAGCCGTAAAAGTTGTAATAGATGAAGGTGCAGAGCGCAATGGCGAGTGGTACGGCGGGCCGGCTGGTAGGCGTGAGGTCGAACGGCGGAAGCAGGCCGATGAGGTTGTTGAGCAGCACGAAGAGAAATACGCAGGTGACAAAGGCCTGGAAGCGCTCGTAGCCGTGGCCGATAATCTGGTCGGCATGGCTGCCGGAGAATTCGTGGATCATTTCCGCCAGATGCTGCACCGCGCCGGGGCTCTCCACCGAGAGCGTGATCCGCACCAGGACAAAAATCGCGAGCAGGATCAGGAAGGAGAGCAGCTCCAGCGAATAGGTGTTGCTGATGGGCATGGCCGGGTCGGCCGGATGCACGCCTGCAAGATGGAGCAGCGCGGCCGCGGCCGGACCGAAGAGATGATTGAAGAAGCGTGTGATTGCGTAAGCCTGCATCGTGCCTGGGGTCTTTCTTTTCGGACGGTGGTGCTGCTAGCTTCGCAGCAGCCGGAGCGCCTGCAAGGCCAGAACCAGCACAGCCAGTCCCAGGCCGCATAAAAGCGCCACCGGAGAACCCTTGAAACATTTCAGACTACCATAGATCATCGCCGCGTAAACGAGCAGGCGCGCGAGAAAAAAGAGGACCACCAGCGCCGTGCCGCGCGGAGTCTTTCCGCTGTCCATCTTTGCGGTGAAGAGCCGGATCAGCCGCTGCCACTCGAAGATGCTGGCCGCGGAGATAAGCGTGCCGACGGCGAGCATGGCCGCATTGCGCCAGCCCGAGGAGATCCAGAGAACAAGCCCGCCAACCGCGCCCAGGATCAGGATGATAAAGATCGTGCGGCGCAGAATCGCCTGCAGCGCCGCGTCGGTGAGATCGGCAATCGGAGGTCTCTCTTCGGTCATTGCTCTCCGCTCTTTTTGCCGGGTTTCCCTCCGCTGGCAGCCAGCGCCATCCGGATGACATAGATCAGCCCGGAAATCCCGCCGAAGAGGACGCCCGCTGCGGCAATCCAGGTCGTGTGCAGCTTCGAGTCCATCCACGCACCGATAAGCCAGCCCACGAAGGCCGACGAAGGCAGCAACAGCGCGATCTGGATCATCTTTTCCGCCTGCACCAGCGCGGCCAGGCCGCCGTTGCCGCGGCGCTTCGCCCGGTCGTTCGGGATGGGCTTGTTGTAAGCCATTCATGGTGGTTATACACGCTCGCAGCGGCTCCGCGATAGAACACGCAGCAGAACAACCGCGGCGAGCGCGAAGCGGGAACGGCCTACTCGATGGCGAAGACCGCCTGCACTGCGGCCCGGAACTCCACCTTGCGCGAGTTGATGGCCAACTGCCGGTTGTCCACCTGAAGAGTGTCAAGGGCTGTACCCATCCCCAAACCGCCCATGACGGCGCCCGCTATGGGTCCGTTGTAAAAGAACCCGTTGTCGGACTTCATCACGCTCACCAGGTGCTCGAGGTGCACACCGGAGGTTGCGGCAATCTGCTCGGCAGCCTGGCGCGCGCTGGCAAAGGCTTTTGCATCCGCCTGCGCCTCCAGAGCGTCGGGATCATTGACCATCCACTGAATCCATCCGCTTTCATTGGCTCCGGCGTTGATCGCCGTATTCAGCACCTTCGCCGCATCGTCCGGCTTTACGCGAATCGACCAGCTCTGCGTTACCGTAAAAAGCCGCTGCCTGCGCTCTTCATTGCTGAAGGGATACTGCTGCAGCTCGAATGGCTGCGTGGGCTGAATCACCTGGCTGGTGCTCTCAATCGCGCTCTTCTCGACGCCGGAGCCGGTCAGCGCCTGCATAATCGCATTCGACGCATCCAGCGCACTCGCGTAGGCCGTCTTTGCGTCCGGCCCATAGAGCTTATACCCCACGCGCACAACGGCCATATCCGCATCCGCCGTCACCGTGCCTGTTCCGTTCACCGAGATCGTGCGCCGCTCCGGGCAGTTCTGCTCGCACTGCGCCCACAAGCCAGCGGGAACGCCCGCCATCACGCACACCGCCGCCAACCAACGCAGCCCCAATCGCATGGTTCCCCCCTCATCGCACAGAATTGTGCGCATTCTGCATAGATAGACTCCGCACTTGCTGGAATTGTTCCCATGCGCGGCGGATTTTCGCGTGCCGGCGGTGGAGTAGTTGGAATCTGTTTTGAAAGGGCACTGCTTCAGCCGTGCCGCAAACTGAGGGATGGTTTTCAAACTGACCGCTGCCTGCGTATCTGGAGCCCGCGAACTCTCGCTATACTGGCCTCTGGGCATTTTCACGGAAAGTCGAAGGAATTCCTGTGCATTTTGAATCGGAGTTTGAGCGCGATCTCTTCAAGCTGCGCGAAGAAAAACTGCAACAAATTGAGGCTCTGGGACAGGCGAAGTATCCCAACCAGTTCGCGTTTACGCACACCATCGCCGAAATTCGCGCAAAATACGGTGAAACCGCTGCCGAAGCGCTCGAAACGGAGAAGATCACCGTCGCCATCGCCGGCCGCATCCTGGCCATCCGCGCGCAGGGCAAGGCGGGCTTTGCCACGCTGCAACAGGAAGGCCAGCGCCTGCAAATCTACGTGCGCCTCGACGCAGTTGGCGAACAAGCCTTCGCGCTCTACAAACTCCTCGACCTCGGCGACCACATCGGCGTAAGCGGCTATCTCTTCCGCACCCGCACAGGCGAACTGACGATCCACGTCGAAAGCCTCAAGTTCCTCGCCAAAGCGATGCTCTCGCTCCCCGAAAAATTCCACGGCCTCTCCGACGTCGAAATGCGCTACCGCCAGCGCTACGTCGATCTCTTCACCAACCTCGACAGCCGCGAGGTCTTCGTCAAGCGCGCTAAAGTCCTGCGCGCCATCCGCCAGTTCTTCGACGCGCGCGGCTACCTCGAAGTGGAAACGCCGATGATGCAGCCCATCGCCGGCGGCGCGGCGGCGCGGCCTTTTGTCACGCACCACAACACGCTCGACATGGATTTATTCCTGCGCATCGCGCCGGAGCTGTACTTGAAGCGCCTGGTAGTCGGCGGCCTCGACCGCGTCTACGAGATCAACCGCAACTTCCGCAACGAAGGCGTGAGCACGCAGCACAATCCCGAGTTCACGATGCTCGAGTTCTATCAGGCCTACGCAAACTACCACGACCTGATGGACCTCACCGAAGAGCTAATCAAGTTCGTTGCTATGGAAGTAAACGGGACGACAGTGACGACATTCAATGACGTAGAAATTGACTTGAGCATGTGGACACGGCTGACGATGCGGGAAGCAATCGTCAAGTGGTGGCCGGAAGGTGTGCCCGCACCAACCGAAAATGATTTTCTGAATCTCGCCGCATTTGCAACCGCAATGTACAGGCTATCCGACTACTATCGCAATTTGGTTATGGATAGAGGCGTGATCCAAGAAGAGAACCGGCATATATCGAGCAGGATGGTCGCGTTCCATGAGATGTCCGAAGAAGGAATCAGCGCCAGCAAAGAAGCTGTAGAGCAAGCGCGCAATCCAGAAGATTACCGGATTTTAACTAGCCAAAAACTCGGTAAACTTATAGCCGGTACATTTGAACTTCTGGCAGAAGAACAATTGATAGGTCCACACATCATCTATGAGTTCCCGACTGCGGTATCACCGCTCTCCAAGCAAGACCCTAACGACCCTGATTGGGTAGAGCGATTCGAGTTTTATATCGGCGGCTTCGAGCTCGGCAACGCCTTCAGCGAGC
>JASHPD010000280.1 GCA_030038315.1 Acidobacteriaceae bacterium | reverse complement strand
CGGCAAAGAGCAGACGATGCAAGTGCCCAAGGGCGACCTCTTCTGCCAGTTCCGCAAGGATGTCAATGAGGGCAAGCTGCCGGCGATCTCGTGGCTGAGCGCGCCGGAGAAGTTCTCCGATCATCCGACCTCGCCGTGGTACGGGGCCTGGTATGTCTCGGAGGTGATGGACATTCTGACAAAGAATCCCGAAGTGTGGAAGAAGACGATCTTCATCCTCACTTACGATGAAAACGACGGCTACTTTGACCATGCGCCGTCCTTCGTCGCCGCCGACCCGAAGCGCCCGGAGACTGGCGGCGCATCTGCCGGCATCGACACCGGCATTGAATATACCTACGCGGAAGATGAGCTCGCGCAGGGCGTGTCCCAGAAAGAAGCGCGCTCGGGACCTATCGGCATGGGCTTCCGCGTGCCGATGATTATTGCCTCGCCGTGGACGCGCGGCGGGTGGGTCAATTCGCAGCTCTTTGACCACACCTCGACGTTGATGTTTCTGGAAGAATTTGTCCAGAAGAAGTATGGCAAGACGGTTCGGGAAGAAAACATTAGCGCGTGGCGCCGCGCCATTGCCGGCAACCTGGTCTCGGTCTTCCGTCCTTATAACGGCAGGGAAGCTGAGCTGGATTTTCTGGATCGTGACAAGTTCGTCGTCAGCATTCAGAAGGCGCGCTACAAGGAAGTGCCGTCGAACTATAAGAAGCTTGAAGCCGCACAGATCGAAGACATCAACGAGAACCTGCGGCACTCCTCGTTTACCGCACATCAGGAGCCAGGCATTCGTCCGGCATGTGCGCTGCCCTACGAGCTCTATGCCGAAGGCAGTCTCAGTCCTGATAGCGCAAGTTACGAGCTGCATTTGACCGCCGGCAATAAGGCGCATAGAGCGAGCTCGGCAGGCGCCCCCTTCAACGTCTACTTGCAGAATCTAAAGGACCGGAGCGGCAAGGGATTCCAGGCTGCTACCTATACCGTCAAAGCAGGCGATACGCTGCGCCAGAGCTTTCCTCTGTCGCATTTCTCCGGATCAGAGTATGCCATCGATGTCCATGCGCCGAACGGCTTCTACCGCTCGTTCCGTGGAACGCCAGGCTCCACGCAAGTGAAGATATGGACGGAGTATGAGAGGAAGAACGAGCAGCTTACGGGAAATATCATCGTCCATCTGCGGAACACAGGTCCGAAAAGCCTGACTGTCCTGGTGGAGGACAACTCCTATAAGACCGGAACTCAGCGCAAAATCCTCGAGGCCGGCCGTGAAATCCCGGTTCTGCTGCATCTGCAGCAAAGTCATGGCTGGTATGACTTCACGGTGAGGACAGACGGAAGCGGCGCCGAGGCGCGTTTTGCAGGGAGAGTTGAGACAGGAAGGCCGAGCTTCAGCGATCCGCTGATGGGCGGCATGGTTTAGGGAAAGGCCAGGAAAAGCAGCGCCATTTCGGGGGTAATGGCTGATCTGCTTTTTGCGTCAACCGGATATGGACTAACTAACTGGAGAATCAGCCGGCATCCTGCCGGATGGCGCCCTGTAAGAACGAGTCTCGACATGACGAAGCTGTATATTCTGTGGCACTGCACCGAATAGCGGGATGCCTGTTCCGATCAGCACAGGGACGGACGTGATCGCGAGTCGGTCGATGCACCCCGCTGCAAGGAATCTCTGAATGACTATGCCGCGAGCTGCATCTCTGGGTGACAGCGAAAACCTGGCTTATGGAAAGCAATTTATCCTATCGGTCGATAGGCAGGATTGAATTGTATTCACTTGTAGTAATGCAGTGTATTGGCTGACAGAATTGAACTGAATTAGGTGGCAGAATTGAGTGTATTCAGCATCATGGGCGACCATGGCCGGTGAAGGAGCCATGACCATCAACGAACTGGTATCCCGATAAACTACCGCACGGTTCATAAGAAATGGAACGCAATCGACTACGAAATCGTATTGGCATGGGGTGGACAGATTTCCCTCGATCCTGTTCATTTGCGAACAAGCTCTTCAAGATTGAACACCACGAGTTGCAGCCAGTTTCGAATATGAATTCAGGCCATTCATTTCATGCGACTTAACAAGCAATGATTTGGCACGAGAATTGCCTGACAGGAATTGCTCTCAAATTTCATGGATTCAACCAGCGATAGGAACACCCTATGCAGAAACTGCTTTTCGATCTTCGCTTCGTGCTGCGTCAACTGGCCAAGTCGCCAGGCTTTGCGATTACGGCGGTGCTGATGCTGGCATTCGGCATTGGCGCAACGACGGCGATCTTCTCCGTTGTAGAGGCGGTGATGCTGCGGCCGCTCCCGTTTCCCGATTCCGAGCGGCTGATGGTGCTGTCGGACCAACTGGCTGGCGTGAATGTCGGCGGGAATGGCGGAGTGGGTGTTACAGTGCCGGATATCCGAGCCTACACGCGGGAGACGCATGGCTTTTCCGCGTTGGGCGGATACCAGGGCGCGGCGTATGAGCTCTCGGGAACGGGCGAGCCTGCACAGGTAAATGCGGCGCGGCTGACGGCAGGAGTCTTTTCTGCGCTTGATGTAAATCCGCTCATGGGGAGAGTCTTCACCGCAGACGAAGACGAGCATAGCCAGCAGGTTGTGGTGCTGAGCTACGCAACCTGGGTAAGCAGGTTTCATCGCGATGCGCAGATTCTGGGTACGAAGATTCTGCTCGATCGCAAGCCCTATATCGTGATTGGCGTGATGCCACGGAACTTCGAGTTTCCATTGAACCCAGGCCAGTTGAACCGCTCGGAGCTATGGGTGCCGATGAGCTTTCGACCCGATGAGCTTATGCCCGCGGCGGGGGCAAACTGGAGTTACCAGATGGTGGGGCGGCTGAAGCCGGGCGTGAGTGCCCAGCAGGCCCAGAGCGACGCAGAAACCGTGGCGCAGGAGATCATGCGCAACTATCCGCCGATGATGGCGAATCTGCACATCAGCCCCTTGGTGCGGTCACTGCAACTGAACACGACAGAACAGGCCGGGCCGCTGCTGCGGACGCTGTTTCTGGCTGTGGCGGTGGTGCTGCTGATTGCGTGCGTGAACCTGGCGGGACTGATGCTGGTGCGCGCGATCCGGCAGCAGAGAGAAGTAGCGTTGCGGCTGGCATTGGGGGCGAGCGCATTCGCATTGCTGCGCCAGGCAATCCTGGAAAGTCTTGTCATAAGCGTGAGCGGTGGAGTGCTGGGATTGGCTCTGGCCGCAGTGGCGCTGCGCGTGGGTAAGAGCATGCTTCCCGAGAGCCTGCCACGCATCAGCGAGATCGGGCTGAACTGGCATGTAGTGGGGTTTGCGCTGCTGCTCGGTGTGGTCACGGGCCTGCTGTGCGGGCTGGTTCCGGCATTTGCCGCGATGCGTACCAATATGAACGCGAACCTGAAAGAAGGCGGCAGAGCCGGTTCGGAGGGCGGAGGCCACGCGCGTCTGCGGTCTACGCTGGTAGTTGCGGAGATTGCTATTGCGCTGGTGCTGCTGGCAGCGTCATTCCTGTTACTGCGCAGTTTTGAGAAGATGCGGTCCGTGGATCTGGGCTACCAGCCGGAGCACGTGACTACAGCTTCGTATTCGCTCCCGCAAAAGCAGTATGCAAAGCAGTCGCAGATCGATGAGTTCAACCGTGAGTTACTGAGGCGTTTAAACGAGCTGCCGGGTGTTACCGCGACGGGCCTCACCAGCCTGCTGCCAGCAGGAGGCAACAACAATAATCAGACTTTTGTTGTGGAGGGCTATACGCCCCCTAAGGGCGCAGCCATGAACCTGGCGACGGTGACGCAGACGATTGGGAACTTTTTCCCAGCAATGGGGATTCCGTTACTGCGTGGGCGGTTTTTCACGGACGCTGACCGGCACGGCTCGCAACTGGTGCTCATTGTGAATCATGGGCTGGCCCAGCATTTCTGGCCTGGGCAGGACCCCATCGGGAAGCATCTGCGCATCGGTACGCCGCAGATGCAGACGCCGTGGATGACGGTGGTGGGGGAAGTGGCCGACGTGAAGCTGGCATCGCCGGACGAGCCTGCGAACATGCAGTACTACACGCCCGAGGACCAGGTCGAAGATGACATCGGCTCGCTGGGGAATCCCGCTACTGACCTGAATGGCAACGGCGGCTTCATCGCGCTCCGGTCGTCTCTGCCGCCGGAGCAGATGGAAAACGCGCTGCGCTCCGTGGTGCGATCCATCGATCCGCTGCTGCCGCTGACGCAGGTACAGACCATGGAGCAGGCAGTATCGGTGAGCGAGGCTCCGCGACGCTTTAATACAGTGCTAATTGGGAGCTTTGCCTTTGCGGCGGTCTTGCTGGCGGTGCTGGGTATCTACAGCGTGATCTCGTTTTCCGTGGCGTCGCGAGTGCAGGAGATGGCGATCCGCATGGCGCTTGGGTCGCAGCGCAGATCGATTGTGCGGCTGGTTCTGGGTTCGGGCGCCAGGCTGGCAGTGATCGGCTGCGCGATCGGACTGGCTGGTGCGGTGGCGGCTTCGAAGTTGCTACAGTCGCTTCTGTTCGGTGTCAGCCCATTCGATCCGGTGGCGTTGTCCGTGGCCGTGGTGGGCGTGTTGCTGCTGGCTGTTGCGGCTTCGGGACTGCCTGCGCTCAGGGCGGCGTCCATCGATCCCATGCGCGCATTGCGCGGCGAATAGCACGAATTGCGGGCCGCATCGCTGTTCCCGACTCCGGCCGGATCGGCCAAGTCGAGATGCACGGACCGGTGTGAGGGTGCGCATGGCCTGGCGCAAAACGGCCGCCGCGCGCTGTGGATCGCCATCCGTGCGCACCGCCAGCGAGGTTTGGGTTACGGGCGCTTGCGGCATGGGCCGGAAGAATGCAGGCGCCGTGTTCTCCGCCAGCAAAGAGGTCATCGGCACCGCGCAGGCAGCAATCTGCACCACCAGCAGAACGTCGCGCAATCCAACCCGCCACCGTTTGCATGTGACCGCCGTGCCGGTCTTCACCCAGCTGTTACAGGCGAGTGCGAAAATTTCATGGGCTGCCGGTGTTGATGCCCATAGGTTATAATTCCGCCATGCTTTACCTCGACTGCGTCGGAAACTGTCGCGCCTGTTGCTGTTGTCGCAACATGGCTTTTGGTGCGCGTCTGGCAGGTAAGGCTCTCTAAACATACTTCCAATTCCTGAATCTTCCTCAGGGATACCTTGCCTGAGAGCGGCAGGACAGTGAGCCTGTCCAGGATCTCGCATTCCAGACACACGACGATTGTGACGGGAATATCGCAGCGTCTTCCATCGTGCGACTCCAATACGCCTATCAATGGATGAGTTTGAGGCTACTTCGTAATAGGTCACAGGAAGGGACAAATGGACCGAAGGAATTTCCTGACTGGAGTTGCTGCCACCACATTTGGGGCAGCCGCTAATGCAGCCAGAGGAAGTGCAAGCCAGAAGGCCCCGTGGCAGGCGGGCTCCGGGACGGCATCGGCGCACCGCCCGAACGTTCTGCTGCTCATGTCCGATCAACACAAACGGAGTTGCATGGGGGCATATGGGGACCACGTTGCAAGGACTCCCAATCTGGATGCGCTGGCCGGCCAGTCAGTTCGATTCACCAATGGCTACTGCAACAACCCCGTCTGCGCGCCTTCGCGAGCGTCGGTGATGACGGGGCTTTATAGCCATCATCTCGAGACACAGAACAATTCAACGCCGTATCTGCCTACACACCCGACCATAGCGCACCACTTCAATCAGGCAGGTTACATGACTGCGCTTATCGGCAAAATGCACTTCGTCGATGCGCAGACGCATGGCTTCGAGTATCGGCTCGGCTTTAACGACTGGCTGCAATATCTGGGACCCAAGACGCAGCTTTACGCGGATGAGCTTGGCCGCGCTAATTCCGGGGCGGGATTGCCCGAAATCGATGATTTGTGGCGTGAGGAAGGTGATCCCTGGGAAGGCCACCGCACTCTGGATGGCCGCAAAGGTTCCGTGGCGGTAGGGCGTGTCTCGCTTCTTGAAGAAAGAGATCACTTCGAGAGCTTCGTTATGCGAGAAACCGTTCGCTTTCTGCACGCTTTTGGAAATGCAGGCCGGCCGTTTTTTCTCGTCTCCTCGTTTCTCAAGCCGCACGATCCATTTATGCCAGCCCAGCGTTTTGCGGATATGTTTGACCCGAACCAGATACATCTTCCAGCAAGTTACGGCAAGGCCGATAAGAGCCGCCTGCCACGGGAGGTGGTGCGATCGATTGAACTCGACGCTCCCACGCCAGAGTTGCGCGATCCGGCGGAAGCGCGAAAGCGCATTGCTTTCTACTATGCAAATCTCGCGCAGATGGACGACTGCGTAGGCAAGGTTCTTAGCGCGCTCCGCGAATTGAACCTGGAGAACGACACTATCGTTTGTTACACCGCCGACCACGGCGAAATGCTCGGCGATCTAGGGCTCTGGAACAAGTTCCAATTCTATGAGGGATCATGCGGCGTGCCGCTTCTGTTCCGCATTCCCGGGCGCGCCTCCGCAGTTTGCGATGTACCTGTGAGCCTGGTTTCCCTTTCGGCGACCCTGACGGAGCTGGCTGGAGTGAAACAGATTGCATCCAACGACGGCGCCAGCCTTGTTCCGTTGCTTGAAGAGCCGCTCCGACGGCACGATTTCGGTCCGGTTTTTGCAGAGTACGACCTGACTGGCCGGCAGCCCAAAGCGATGATTCGCCTCGGTGCCTGGAAGTATACCTATTGGCTTCACGACATGGCCGAGCTATATAACCTCGATTCCGATCCCGCTGAGCTGCACAACCTGGCGGAGGACCCCGAGCACTCTGCCGTGGCAAGGGAGCTGCGCGCTCGGCTTCTCGCATGGCATCAGCCAACGTAGCGCAGGCAGCTCCTCTCAGATGGCGTCATGAGGCAGTTTCACCCAAAAACGGAACCAACGATTCTTGATTGAGGATGATTTGACATGAACGAACTTGAAAAGAAGCATAGCCGAATCGGATGGGCGATTCGATTGACCTTGTCTGCGCTTGTTGCTGCGTTCGCATTCCTTCTCCCCTCCGCCGCAATCCATGCCCAGGTGACCGCCAGCATCGCAGGTACCGTAACCGACCAGACTGGCGCCGTTGTCCCAGACGCGAGTGTGACGCTTGTAAACGAGGGAACTCAATTCACCAGAATCGTTAAAACGAATGCTGCGGGCGAATACATTGCCTCCGCCATTCCTCCCGGCAGCTACTCAATCACGGTTTCCAAAGCCGGCTTTGAGCAGCTCCACCGCAGCGGCATTCAGCTCGCCGTCGCCACTACTGTTACTGCCGATCTTCAGTTGAAGATCGGAGCGGCCACGCAGACGGTCGATGTGACCGGCTCAGCGCCGCTGCTGCAAACGCAGACTTCGGCCGTCTCCGGTTTCGTCGATTCCCGGCAGATGCTGGCTATTCCGCTTGCCAGCCGTGACTTCACCGATCTTGTTTTGCTGACACCCGGCGCGCATCTTGGAACGGCCAGCAATCTCGCCATCGGTGGCAGCGGTTACTCGATGCGCGGTGCTGACAACTATTCCGTCAACGGTTCGGTGGCTGCGGGAAACAGCTACTTTGTGGATGGCATTTTCGATCGCATGTTGTGGCTCAACACGCTCGTCATTGTGCCTGTGGTGGATTCCATTCAAGAATACCGCGTATTGACCAGTAATTTCCCGGCGGAGTATGGCAACGCCGCCGGCGCGGTCACAACCGTTGCCACCAAAGCTGGCAGCAATGCCTTCCACGGTGACGTTTGGGAGTTTGTTCGCAACACCGATTTCAACGCAAACAACTTCTTCAACAATCTCAGTGACATTCCACGTCCCGCCTTCCATCGCAACCAGTTTGGATTCACGGCGGGCGGCCCGATTCGGACAAATAGAACCTTCTTCTTCGGAGATTACGAAGGTATCCGCGCAGCGCAGCCCGTCACGACCACCTCCACCATTCCCACGCAAGCTGAAGTCGATGCTGTCGAGACAGGCGACTTCAGCGAATTTCCCGCTACCATATATAACCCATACTCGACCACAACCGCCGGCGGCGTCACTACGCGCGAGGCTTTTGCGGGAAACCGGATTCCTTCCGGCTATCTCGACAAGGCTGCGGGCCTGATCGTATCCCTGCTGCCGCAACCCAGCAATTCCAGCGCCGTGAACAACTATACTTTCAATGCGGCACAAACGCAGACGACCAACCAGTTCGACGTGCGGATCGACCAGAATCTCCGCTCATCGGACAATCTCTTTGTTCGCTACGATTACGACAAGAGTAACTTTGTCGTGCCAGGCGCTGTGCCTGCGCCCAGCAACTCCAGCATCCCCATCGGACCGTATCTCTCTACTAACGGAAATGGAACTTTTGAGCCGCTCTTCAATCAGGGTGTGACTGTGGGTTACACCCGCGTGTTGAGCAACTCGCTCGTGAGTGAATCGCATCTCGGGCTGGTGCGCTGGCACGCACAGATCACTCCCCTCGGTATGAGCTACGACACTGCGACAGCTCTCGGCATTCCCGGGATCAACTTCAACCAGCAATCCGGCGGCATGCCGGCTTTCACCATCTCGGGACTCTCGGAGATCGGTGATAACTCTACCTACCCTGAAGACAGCGCGCAAACCAGCATCCAGTTGGACTCGGCATTCACTTGGGTGCATGATTTCCATACACTCAAATTCGGCTTTGTAGCTCTTCGCCATTATTTCAATGCCTTCTCCGGCTTTTATGACCGTGGTACGTTTGACTTCGACGGAGAATTCACCGACCAGTTGAACTCATCGAGCACGGCCACGGCGCTCGCGGACTTCGCTATGGGCACTATGGATTCCGGAAGCCGTGCCTATCTCGACGGCCCCGTTGCGCTGCGCGCCTGGCAGTTGTCGCCCTACATCCAGGACGATTGGCGCATCACCCGTCGCCTCACCGCGAACTTGGGACTGCGCTGGGACCTGGACGCTCCCTATTACGAAAAACACAACCACTGGGCGAATCTCGACATTGCCACGGGACAACTTCTGCTTGCAGGGCAGGATGGAAACAGCCGTAGCCTTGTGAACTTCAACAAGACCGCTGTCGGCCCCAGAATCGGCCTCGCTTACTCCCTGGACCCGAAGACTGTTGTGCACACCGGTTTCGGGCTTTCTTATGTGTTCGAAGACGCTATCGGCGCTGAGCTCTACAAGAACTTGCCTTACTACAGCGACCAGGTTATCGCTACCAGCACCAACAGTGTTCCGACACAGTTCCTCAGCCAGGGGCTCCCGGTTCCCACCGCGCCGATTGGAGAAACCGCCGCGCAACTCTCCACTGGAAGCCCCGAGGCGTGGAACCAGAATCTCAAACCCGCGCTCATTGCTTCATGGAGCCTTGGAGTGCAGCGCCAGCTCACCCCAAACACCATCTTCGATGTCAGCTATATTGGTACGCGCGGCGACCGGTTGCTTATCAATAGCGTCAACCTCAATGAAGCCCAGCCCGGCCCCGGAGCGGTCGCGCCTCGCCGTCCGTACTACACCATCAATCCCAACCTGGTAAACATTTCGTATGTCACCGGTTGGGGTGGCTCGAAATATGAGGCGCTGCAGGCACACGTGGAGAGGCGCTACTCAAACGGCCTCACCTTCGGTGCCTCTTACACCTACTCTGCCTATCTTTCCGATGCGGGCAATCCCAACGGCGGCGGCAACAGCAACTACCAGAACGATCAGTGCATCGCCTGCAACTGGGGCCCTACGCCGGACGATTACAAGCACGTGCTTTCTATCAATCACGTCTACGAGCTGCCCTTTGGTGCGCATGAGAGATACTTCAACCACGGATTCCTCTCCTACGTCCTCGGCGGTTGGAGCATCAACGGAATCTGGAGCGCATACAGCGGCAACCGTTTCACGGCCTATCTCTCAGCAAACGTATCGAACGCGTCCGGAGGTGGCACGCAACGTCCGAATCAGATTGGGAACGGCAGCCTGCCTTCGGGGCAGAGAAACTATCAGCACTGGTTTAACGTGAACGACTTTGCCGCACCCGCGCAGTACACATATGGCAATGCCGGAACCGGCAGCCTGACAGGTCCCGGCTACTTCGACGCGGACCTGGGAGTCTACCGCAGCTTCCGTATTACCGAGCGAGCCAGGTTTACCTTCCGCGGAGAGTCCTTCAACACTTTCAACAACGTCAACTTCGGCGTGCCGAACTCTACAATTGGAACTGCCGCTGCCGGCACCATCAGCAGTACCGTTGTCGGCCCCGGCGGATCTTCCGCACGCGTGCTGCAACTCGCAGGCAAACTGGAGTTTTAGACTGTGTCGGTAAGGACATGCGTAATCCCATCCATGCTGCGTGCTCATTCTCGCCGCATGGATGGGAATCGCACACAGTTTGTAAATTCACTCCGGGAATACACTTTCGGAACGGGAGAATTCTATGCAGGATGAGGAAAATAAGTCGCAAGCCATTTCGCGCCGTACTTTTCTAAAGAGCGCCGCCACGGCGAGCCTGGCGTCGAGTCTGGTTCCTGCCTTCGCAAATGCCGACTCCCAAAGTTTTCGTCCAAATATCGTCTACATTCATTCGCATGATTCGGGACGCTATCTTTCGCCGTACGGCTACGACGTGCCGACGCCTCATCTACAGCGGCTGGCCGATGAGGGCACGCTCTTTCGGCGCGCATTCAGCGTCGCGCCCACCTGCTCGCCCAGCAGGTCAGGCCTGCTGACGGGGCTGTATCCGCATAACAACGGTATGCTCGGCCTCGCGCATCGTGGATTTTCGCTCAACGATTATCGACAGCATATCGTTCACACGATGAACGCCTCCGGCTACACGACCATCCTCGCCGGCGTGCAGCATGTGGCAAAGAAGGCGGAGACCATTGGATATGACCGTATTCTTCCTCTCCCCGTTACAACCCCGGGGACGCACCTGGGAATGAGTGCAACCGTAGTGGCGCCGGCCGCCGTAGAGTTTCTCTCCAGTCGCCCGCAGGCTCCTTTTTTCCTCTCTGTGGGGTTCTTCGAGACGCATCGCGAGTATCCCGAACCTACTGCTGACGATCCGGCGAACTATCAGGCGCCGCCTCGTCCCATTCCGGATGCTCCGGAAACGCGCAGCGACTTTGCGTCCTATCGAGCCAGCGCCAGAGTCCTGGATCACGGAGTCGGGCAGGTGCTTGACGCACTCGAACGCAACGGATACCTCGAAAACACATTGATTATCAGCACGACGGATCATGGCATCGCTTTTCCGCGCATGAAGTGCAACCTGACGGACGATGGCTGGGGCGTATCGCTGATCTTACGTGGGCCTGGCATTCAAAGAGGGCGAGTTGAGAATGCGATGATCTCGCAACTCGATATTTTCCCAACCCTATGCGACTACCTCGGCATCGCGCCGCCCGCGTGGCTTCAGGGCAAATCGTTGCTGCCTCTGCTAAGGGGAACCGTAAACAAGGTTCACGACGAAATTTTTGCTGAGGTAAACTATCACGCGGCTTACGAACCGATCCGTGCCGTGCGCACGGAACGTTGGAAGTACATCCGGCGCTTCGGTGACAAAACTACTCCGGTGTTGCCGAACTGTGACGACAGCCTGAGTAAAACCTTGTGGCTGAATGCCGGTTGGGGCAGGCATCAGGTGGCTAAAGAAAGCTTGTACGACATGATTTTCGATCCCACGGAACACGACAATCTAGCCAGTAATCCGGCTTACGGAGAGATCCTCAACGAAATGCGCGGCAGGCTTGATCGATGGATGGTTGAAACGCAGGACCCGCTATTGAAAGGGCCGGTCAAAGCTCCTCCTGGCGCCGTAGTCAACGATCCAAACGGCATCTCGCCAAACGAACCAGTGCATCTCGCTTAGTCGCACAGCGCGCGGCTATCAAGGCCGAACTTTTTCCGAGAAAATTCCGTCGGCTGACGGTTGCCTTTGATCCATCACGCAAGCTCCGATTTTTTGTGACGTTTATATTCTCGCTTTTCTTGACAATGGGAAGCTCTGCGGAGCCTCCAGGCAAAGTTCTTATCGTCGTCGCGCATCCCGACGACGAGTACTACTTTGCCGCCACTGTTTACAGACTGGCGGTGCAGTTGGGAGCAATCGTCGATGAACTCATCATCACGGATGGTGAAGGCGGTTTTCGGTATTCCACCCTGGCGGAGCCCTATTACAAAAAGAAACTGACCGTTGAACGAATTGGCCGAAAGTAGCTTCCCCGAGTTCGCAAGAAAGAGGCGATGAATGCGGGCAGGGTGCTTGGAATTCACAAGCATTTCTTCCTGGGTCAGAAGGACGGGTCTTTCACAAACGATGAGGAATCTGCCATCGCGCACTGGGATTCACACCGAGTGGTCGCAATAATTGCCGCAAAATTGAAGAAAGGGCACTATGCGTATGTCTTTTCGATTCTCCCGCGCGCGACCACGCATGGAGCTCACCAGGCAGCTACGATCTTCGCTGCGGATGCAATCGATCGGCTCTCGAAGAATACCCGGCCTGTTTTGCTCGGATTTGATACCGATGATGCCGCATTCAAAGAATCGCCGCAACTTCAAGAGAACCAGAGATGGCCTGCCAGGTATGCCTACGCGTTCGGCCGAACTGTGAAATTCGGCTTTCACGATGCTCTCTCCTATCAAATCGTGGTGGACTGGATGATTGCAGAGCACAAGTCTCAGGGATTACTACAGACCATGTGTGGCCGGGACCCGCAAGAATTTATCTGGGTGGATCTCGAGAGTTCTCCCGAAGCTCAAAGCGAGGCTGATCTGCTCTTTCGGACTCTGGCGGTGCATTGAATGTTGTCTACCGCTGCGACGCTGAGGTTCGATACGAATAGGACAGCCCGGAGGGACGCTACTGGGAAAGCTCAGCGAGGCAGGCTTTACAAACGCTTCGATCTTGACGGCCATTTTTAAGGCATTAGGGACGTCTCGAGTGAATCGCTGAAATAGCCACACCAAACTTCCTGAATATGC
Source organism: Acidobacteriaceae bacterium (assembly GCA_030038315.1). Taxonomy (GTDB): domain Bacteria; phylum Acidobacteriota; class Terriglobia; order Terriglobales; family Acidobacteriaceae; genus Telmatobacter. Next base: position 245 of record JASHPD010000280.1, on the reverse strand, counting down.
TCGCGTGGGGTTTAGAGCCCCCGATAGTGGATCGGTACCCCTACGCCATTAGGAACTCGTTGAAATAGGCGTCTATTTGGAGTCGAGGTATCGAGGTGGCTCGTCTAACAGACATGCGTGGAGACGAGCGGGTGCAGGACGGGATGTTCAGCTATGTTTCCTTGGAGCAGCGCGTGCCCCAGGATCATCCGTTGCGGGCGGTTCGCAAGCTGACCGATGCGGTGCTGCGGACACTCAACCCGGAG
>JASHPD010000279.1 GCA_030038315.1 Acidobacteriaceae bacterium | reverse complement strand
ACCTTCGCAGGATCGATTCCCAGCTCACGGAGGACAGCCAGCGACTGCGCCGCAAAAGCCTCGTTCAGCTCGATCAGTTCGATCTGGTTGAGCGTCAATCCCGCCTTCTTCAGCACCTTCGGAATCGCAAAAATAGGACCAACGCCCATCTCTTCCGGCAGGCACCCGGTAGCCGCATAAGCCACCAGCCGCGCCAGCGGTTGAATACCGAGATCCTTTGCACGAGCGGCATCCACGAGCACCGTTACGGCGGCTCCATCCGAGGTTTGCGAGGAATTCCCGGCGGTCACTGTGCCGCTGGCATGAAAGACCGGCTTGAGTTTCGCCAATGCCTCGGCGGAAGTATCCGCGCGCGGCCCTTCATCAGCAGCGAACGCTGTTTCCGTCACCACCGGCTTTCCGGCCTTTGCGCCCGGAACTGAAGTCGTCACCTTCACCGCCACAAGCTCGTCGGCAAAGCGTCCAGCCTTCTGCGCGGCAAGCGCCTTTTGATGGCTCGCGAGCGCAAACGCATCCTGATCCTCGCGGGAAATCCCATAATGCTTCGCCACCCGCTCCGCCGTCAGCCCCATCGTCAGCAGCGAAGCCGGATAATGCTCCCCGAGCCACGGATTCGGGCTCGGCTTGAGGCCGCCAAGCGGCACCATGCTCATCGATTCGGCGCCGCCGGCAATCACCACCCGCTCCGCTCCGGAGCGGACACGCATGTCGGCGAGCGCAATCGCCTCCAGCCCCGACGAACAAAGCCGGTTGACCGTCACGCCGGGGACTTCCACCGGCAGGCCGGCACGCAGCGCAGCAAAGCGCGCCACGTTGAAACCGGCTTCGGCCTCCGGCTGCGCGCAGCCGAGGATTACGTCGCCGATCTCAGCCTTATCGAGCGCAGGTACTCGATCCAAGGCGCTGAGCAACGCGGTAGCCGCAAGGTCGTCCGGGCGAGTTGTGGCAAGCGCGCCTTTGGGGGCTCGGCCCACGGGCGTGCGAACGGCGCTGACGATGACTGCTTCCGGCATGAGGCACTCCAACAATCCAGGATCAGCGGCCAGAGATCAGAAAAACTCCGCTCCGCTGGCCCATTCATAGACGGCGCGGCGCAGAATGGTCAAATCCGGTCCACTCCAATCAGGCGGGGTGAAATCGCCACGTTATAGCATTTTCCGGATGGGTGCAGACTGAAGCCGCAACAGCCGAGTGGATTTTCCTTCGAGAAAATCCACCTTCCCTCTCGCCGGAAGTTCACGGGATTCCGGAAAATGCCTTAGTCCGGCAGCGGCAGTTCGCTCCACTTTCCGTTGGTATAGTAGCGATACACCACGCTCCGCTCGATGATGGAATCGGCCACTGCGTCGTGGTCGATGGGCGCCGGCCGCGGCTCCATTCCACTCTGCGCCTCGTGCACGGCCTCCGGCGAGGCCGCGTCGATGCCCCAGTCGAAGCCCAGTGCGCCCACTTCTCTGCTCAGGTAGAGCCGCCTGGTTTCAGGGACCATGGCAAGCACTTCTGCCTCACCCGGCGCGCTGCCGAAGAAGACCAACAGCGAAACCGTTCCCTGCGATGCGCAGAGCACGGCCCAATCCGACGAGCCGGCGCGCTCAAAGCTGCCGTGGATGACGTTCTCCGGCCCATGCGCTTCATAAGTCTGCGGAATCGAGCAGCCGCGCTGCGTCAACGCCTGGGCAACCGCGCCGGGTAAGTTTGGAAACGAGCTTACCGGCAGATGCTGGATGGTGTACGGCTGCGGCTTGCCGTGCATCACGATCGTTCCGGAGGTGGTGAGATTCGGCAAAGCCGGTTGCTGTGCAGAGAGCGCTGCAGCGGCAAAAAAAGTTAGGAATAAGAATCGAAATCCCCGTCCTGCGTGCACAGAAAAACTCTATGCCCTGCCAGCACAGACTGCAACCTGATAAGCCTCCATTCGCACAAATGCCGCGAGGGGAATTGCCTGGACGGCTAGTCCCTAGTTCCGCAGCGGCTTGCCGGTCTTGAGCGTAAAAGCGATCCGCTCCTGCGTCTTGCGCTCGCCGCAGAGCGAGAGAAAGGCTTCGAGCTCAAGATCGAGAAGATATTGCTCGCTCACCAGCGTTCCGGCTGTGATGCGGCCGCCAGAGAGAATATACGCAGCCCATCGCGCTACCTTCTGGTCGTGCTCGGAGGCATAGCCCGCCTCGCCCATGAGGTAGATGCCGGTCTCAAGTGTGGAAAGCGCGCCCAGTCCCGGCGCGGCAATCTGCGTGCGCGGAATCGGCGCGGCGTAACCGGCTTCAGCAATGGCCTGCACCTGCGCTTTGGCGTCGAGCAGAAGGCGCTCGCGGTTGAGCGTAATGCGATCCGAAAGCGCAAAGAGGTTCAGTGAACGCGCATCGGCTGCCGAGGTTGAAACCTTGGCCATTGCGATGGTTTCAAGCGAGCGCTTCAATGCAGCCTGCAACTCTGCCGATTGCGCAAAGCGGGCGGGCGGTTCTTTCGGGTCGGGCGGAACAAGCGCGGCGGCCGTATCCATCGAGCGCAGCAGCATCTCTTTTGTTCCGCCGCCGGCGGGGATGAGTCCGACACCGGCTTCGACAAGGCCGATGTAGGTCTCCGCATGAGGCTGGCGGCGCGCGGCGTGGAGGCAGATCTCGGCTCCGCCGCCGAGCGTCATGCCAAAAGGCGCGGCAACAACAGGGCGCGGACAGAATTTGATGGCCGAAGTCATCCGCTGGAAAGCGCGAATCGCGCCGCCAAGCTCGTCCCACTCGCCCTCCTGTGCGGCGAGCAGAAGCTGCATGAGATTTGCGCCGACGCTGAAATGCTCGCGGTCGCCGGAGATGACAAAGCCGGAGAAATCGCGCACGGCATCCGAGTCCGCGCTGAGCACCGAGCCGATGAAGCCGGTCACGTCTGTGCCGAGCGCGTTCTTGAGCGAGTGCAGCTCGATGCAGCCGATGCCGTCGCCGAGATCAACGAGCGAGCAGCCGGAATTGCCCCGCACGATTCCATGCGTGCGGCGAAAATCCGCCACGCGGGCGTGGCCCGGCTGCACGGGAATCGGCTCCCAGCGCGCCGTAACGGGATTGAAGCACTGCGGGCCGTCGGATGCGTACCAACGCGTGTTTTCCGAGCGCAGAAGTTCTTCGGCCGCGGGATTCACGGGGAGATTGAGCGCCTTCATCCGCGCCACAGTCTCCTTTACGCCGGCGGTATCCCACATCTCAAATGGCCCAAGCTCCCAGTTGAAGCCGGCGCGCATGGCGGCGTCGATGGAAGGCGCGTCATTAGCGGCTTCGCCGATGCGGTCAGCGGCAAAGTTCCACAGCGTAGAGAGCAGTGGCCACAGGAAGCGCGCGGCTTTGTCCTTTGCCGGATCGTTGGCCAGGAGCAGGCGCAGGCGCTCGCCGACTGTTGCCGCACTCTTCGCCATGTCTAGCGCGGAGATGGAAGCCTTCGCCAGCGGGCGGTATTCGAGGGTTTTGAGATCAAGCGCAAAGCGCTCTTCAGAACCATCTTTCGCGCGGGATTTTTTGTAGAAGCCCTGCCCGGCTTTGTCGCCGAGCCAGCCGCGACGGACAAGCTCCTGGACGACCTGTGCGAGCCCGCTCCCATTCGAGTCCGATCCTGCGCCCTGCGGAAAGTTCGCCGCAACATGCGCGAGAACATCGATGCCCACCATGTCGGCGAGGCGGAAGGTCCCGGTGCGCGGCCAGCCGATGGCGGGGCCGGTGAGCGCATCGACTTCTTCTATCGTCAGTTCCTGCTCCAGCATCAGCGCAGCAGCGGTGGACATGACGGCAACGCCGACGCGGTTGGCGATAAAGTTCGGCGTGTCGTTGGCGTAGACGGTCTGCTTGCCAAGGATGCGATCCGCGAAGGCAGCGAAGGCAGCGACAAGAGCGGGATTAGTCTGCGGCGTGGGGATGATTTCAAGCAGCCGCATGTAGCGCGGCGGATTGAAAAAATGCGTCCCGAAGAATTTTTTCTTTGTCCCGGACGAAAGTATTTCGGAAATCCGGCTTATCGGCAGGCCGGAGGTATTGGTGGTGAGCAGAGCATGAGGCGCAAGATGCGGCGCGACGCGCGCGAGCAGTGCGTGCTTGATGGCGAGATTTTCCGCCACGGCTTCAATCACCCAGTCGCACTCGGCCAGCTTCGGCAGATCATCATCGAAGTTGCCTGGCGTGATGCGCGAAACGAAGGATGCGTCGTAAAACGCTGCGGGTTTGGATTTGGCGAGCATTTCGAGCGCGCCGATGGCAAGCCGGCTCTTCGCGGCCGAGTTTTGAGAATCGGCGCCTTCGGAAACAAGATCGAGCAGCAGCACGGGAATTCCGGCATTGGCCAGATGCGCGGCGATGCGCGAGCCCATTGTGCCCGCGCCGAGCACGGCGGCGCAGCGCACGAGCTGGGGTGGAATTTCAACAGAAGCGGTAGGAGTGAGGGACGCGGCGGGTGCGCTCATGTGGTCTCCACGGCACGATGGGCGGACACGCGCCGGCTCGATTGCGAGGATAAGAAAGCGCGGCGCGCATGGTCAAGGCCGCGCGCTATTTCGCAGCCGATATAACACGTGCCGACGCAACGGATGGCCCGCAGGAATTTTTGGATGGTCGAAATCGTCGGCGGGATTATAGGTCATGCCAAGTTTCTCCATCACCCGGCGCGAGCGCTGATTCGCTGTCGCTGTGAAAGCAACAACTTCCCGCAATGCGAGCGTTGTAAAACCGTAGCGCAAAATCGCGCGCGCGCCTTCCGTGGCAAGTCCGCGCCCCCAATGCTCGGCCGTCAAACGCCATCCGATTTCGACGCATGGTGTAAAAGCGGCTTCAAAGCCGGGAACGGCCAGCCCGATAAAGCCGATGAATTCTCCGGTAGCGCGCAGTTCCGTGGCCAGAAATCCCAAGCCGTGCTGCTCCATGTAAGCCTCGGATCGGTCGATCCAGGCATTGCTCTGTTCCGTGCTGAGCAGCGCCGGGAAAAACTCCATGACGCGCGGATCGGCATTCATCCGCGCGAAAGGCGCGCGGTCTGCATCCTGCCACGGACGAAGGAAAAGACGCGGCGTCTCGATTCCAGAACTGCGTGTCATGGCGCTTCCAGACTATTGCTCCGAACCGAACTGCCACAAGGATTCAGTTTGACGCGCGCGGTTGGGGGCAATAGCTTGGAAGGAGTGCGAACAGGCCATCGTTTGCGGAAGCTCCCGGAAGAACTCGCCGGGCTGATTTGCGGATACCCGGTTTTGCGGAACAAAGGAGATGGCATGAATAGGACATCGAGATTCTGAGGCGATAGGCTCCACAGCAGGAGCTGTGGAGCAGGCAGGTTGCGGGCTGGATTGATTGCGTGAGGCCATTGGACCTCGTAAAGGAGATTAGTCAGACCTG
>JASHPD010000278.1 GCA_030038315.1 Acidobacteriaceae bacterium | reverse complement strand
CGCCTGAATCCGTTCCGACTGCGCGGGCCATTTTTCGGCCAACTCAGCATAGCTCCCGCTCGTGTAGTCGGCAAACTCAAACCCCGGCGTCACCGTGCAACCCAGCAATGCCAGCTTGCCGCCTTCGAGCAGCCGCGTCCCCTGCCACACGCCCGCCGGAACTGTAAGCTGCACGTGCTGGCCTTTCAATAAATCCGGCCCAAGAGTAAAAACAGCGGAGCTGCCGTCGGGGTAAAGCTGCAACATCTCCACCGGATCGCCCAGGTAAAAGTGAAAAATCTCGTCGGAGGCCAGCACGTGCATCTCGGAAAACGTCCCCGGCTCCAGCAGGTAATAAATTGCCGTGCCCACCGAGCGCGCCCCGCGCTCCGTTTCCACGGTCACGCCGGATTTATACGTCTGCCGAAACGACCCGCCCTCGACCGGATGCGGCGCAAGTTTCAAAATGGTTTTGATCTCTTCCGGCGTCACGCGCCAAACCTCCTCAGAAAGCCTTCCCAGATTACAATTTTGATATGAAAGTGGAAGTCTACTCCGCCGCCTGGTGCCGCGACTGCCGGGCCACCAAGCAGTTTCTTGAAATGCACGGCGTTGCCTACACCGAAATCAACGTCGAAGAAAATCCCGAAGCCTTCGACGAAGTCCTTCGCCGCGTCGGCAAGCGCGCCATCCCGCAGATGGTCATCGACGGCGAGTGGTGGCAGCCCTACGCTCCCGGCCGCGGCCTGCTCTACGACGAGCTCTACCAGCGCCTCAACATTCCGCGCGGCCAGCTTTAAAACCCCTACAATAATGGGTGTCCGCGTCTGTTTGTCCGGACGTGGATGGATGCTGCGATTTCACTTGCCCTGACGAAGGAGCTATCCCTTGATCGACCGCTACACGCGCCCCGCAATGGGCAACATCTGGACCGAGGAGAACAAATACCGCTGCTGGCTGCGGGTCGAGTCCGCCGCTTCCGCCGTGCTTGCCGAAGACGGCGTCATCCCCGCCGAAGCCGCCGAAGTCATCGCGAAGAAATCCAGCTTCTCTGTCGATCGTATTCGCGAAATCGAGTCGGAAGTCCGCCACGACGTCATCGCCTTCACCACGGCAGTAGCGGAATCCCTCAAAGCACAGGGCCTTGATGCCGAGTCCCGCTGGCTCCACTACGGCCTCACCTCGAACGACGTTGTGGATACTGCGCAGGCGTTGCAGGTGAAAGAAGCCTCCGCGCAAATCCGGCAGGGAATCGAAGCCCTGCTCGCCGTTCTCAAGCGCCGCGCCCTCGAATTCCAGCACACACCGACCATCGGCCGCACCCACGGCATCCACGCCGAGCCGACAACCTTTGGGCTCAAGTTTCTCAACTGGTATGCCGAAACGCAGCGCAACCTTGCGCGCTTCGACGCCGCAGCCGAAGATATGCGCGTAGGCAAGCTCTCCGGCGCAGTCGGCACCTTCGGGCATTTGAAGCCGGAGCACGAAGACCGCATCTGCGCCAAACTCGGCCTCAAGCCCGCGCCCGTAGCCACGCAGGTCATCCAGCGCGACCGCCACGCCGCTTACATCTCCGCGCTGGCCATCCTCGGCTCCACGCTCGACAAGATCGCCGTAGAAATCCGCCATCTCCAGCGCACGGAAGTCCGCGAGGCGCAGGAGTATTTCAGCGAGAAGCAAAAAGGCTCGTCGGCGATGCCGCACAAGAAGAATCCGATTACTTCGGAGCAGATCAGCGGCCTCGCCCGCGTCCTTCGCGGCAATGCGCAGGCGGGCTTTGAGAACGTAGCCCTCTGGCACGAGCGCGACATCTCGCACTCGTCGGTCGAGCGCGTCATCTTCCCCGACTCGACCATCCTCACCGACTACCTACTCGCCAAAACGACGGATTTGCTCGACCGCCTCATCGTCTATCCCGAGCGCATGAAGAAGAACCTCGAATCCACCGGCGGCCTCATCTTCAGCGGCCAGCTTTTGCTCGACCTGGCCGAAGCCGGCATGATGCGCGAAGACGCTTATCGCCTTGTGCAGGGCCACGCCATGCGCGCCTGGAAGGACGATCTTGTTTTCCGCGATGAGGTTGCGAAAGATTCCAAGATCACTACGCTGCTCTCGCCTGAGAAACTGGCAAAGACCTTCGATTACACGCGGCAACTGGGCAACGTGGATGCAATTTTCAAGCGCGTGCTGGGCGAGTAGCAGGAAATTACGCGAGGGCGCATCGTGAGCGGAATTGAAATCACCGTAGCCATTACCGGAGCTTCCGGCGCGATCTTTGGACGCCATCTGTTGCGTGCCCTCGAAGCTGACGACCGCGTCTCCCGTGTGCATTTCATTGCCAGTGAGAATTCTCTTCGCGTTCTGGCCGAAGAGTTATCCATCTCTGGACGCGCCGACTTGGTCGAAAAGCTCCTTGGTGCGGTGCCTGCCAAAACCATCCATCACACTGACGCGAACATCGGCGCGTCCATCGCCAGCGGCAGCCATCCATCGGCAGGAATGATTGTGCTGCCGTGCTCAATGGGCACGCTTGCTGCTGTGGCCAACGGGCTTGCGAATACGCTGATTGCGCGTGCCGCGGACGTGACGCTCAAGGAGCGCCGTCCGCTTGTGCTTTGCGTGCGCGAGACGCCCTTCAACCGCATCCACCTGCGCAATATGACGCTGGCTGCCGAGGCTGGAGCCGTCATCTTTCCCGTCATCCCCGCGTTTTACAACAAGCCGCAGAACACCGACGAGATGGCCCGCCAGTTCGTCTACCGCGTTCTCGCCCACATCGGCCTTCCCCAGCCCAGCGCCTACGTCTGGAAACCCGAAGAGTAGCCCGCTGACTTGCTGACTCGCTAGCGCGAAGCGCGCTGACCCGCTAAATCCTACCCCGAATCATTTGACAGAACGTCTCTCCCTGTAGATACTTCCACTCATGCGTATTGCGCTGGAGCTTGCCGCCGTCCTCACCATGTGCCTGTGTATGTGCATGAGAAGGCCCGTGCGTCTTGCTTCCGCGACGCGAATGCGCTAAGCGCAATCGATCTCGAAAGCAGACGGCCCGGGTCCTCGATGAGAATCCGGGCCGTCGCTTTTTGGCATCCTGAAAGACAACCGCAGATTCCCTTCGACTGCTCCTTTACTACGCTCAGGGCCAGGATCGCCCAGGATGACGGCAGCGGATGGAGACTCCAGAGACCGAACAATCTCGATTCCAATCTGAAACAGGAGTGATTCATGTCCGAAGAAAAACGCCACTTCGCTACTCTTGCCGTCCACGCCGGCCAGTCGCCCGATCCCGCTACCGGCTCGCGTGCCGTGCCCATCTACCAGACCACCTCGTATCTCTTTCAGGATGCCGATCACGCCGGCCGTCTCTTCGCGCTCAAGGAATTCGGCAACATTTACACGCGCATTATGAATCCGACTACGGATGTGTTTGAGAAGCGTGTTGAGGCGCTTGAAGGCGGGGCTGCCGCGCTGGCCGCTGCTTCCGGCCAGGCCGCGGAGACGCTGACCATTACGACTCTGGCCGCTGCGGGCGAGGAGATCATCTCGACGACTTCGCTCTACGGCGGCACCTACAACCTCTTCCATTACACGCTGCCGCGGCTGGGCATTACGGTCCGCTTTGTGGATGCCGACGATTTCGATGGCATCCGCGCGGCGATCAACGATAAAACCCGCGCCATCTACACCGAATCCCTCGGCAACCCCAAGCTGGATGTCGCCGATATCGAGCGCATCGCCGCCATTGCGCATGAAAACGGCCTTCCGCTGGTGATCGACAACACCACGCCGTCGGCGGCGCTCGTCCGGCCGATTGAGTGGGGCGCGGACATCGTCGTGAACTCGGCGACGAAATTTCTGGGCGGGCACGGCACCACGATCGGCGGCGTAATTGTGGACGCGGGCAAATTCAACTGGGCCGGCGGGCGCTTCAAGGGGTTCACCGATCCTGATCCTTCCTATCATGGCCTGAGCTATCACGAGGCTTTCGGTCCGCTGGCGTTCATTTTGAAGGCTCGCGTGCAAGGGCTGCGCGACACCGGCGCGGCGCTTTCGCCTTTTAATTCCTTCCTGCTGCTGCAGGGCATTGAAACGCTGCATCTGCGCCTGGAACGCCACTCGCAGAACGCGCTGGCCGTAGCTCGCCATCTCGAAGCCCATCCCGGCGTGGAGTGGGTCAATTATCCCGGCCTGGAATCCAGTCCCTACTACGCCCGCGCGAGGAAGTATCTGCCTGCCGGGCAGGGCGCGATCATCACGTTTGGAATCAAGGCTGGAAAAGATGGGGGCGGGTACGAAGCAGGCAAGAAGCTCATCGACCACTTGCAGCTTTTCTCGCTGGTGGCCAACATCGGCGACGCCAAATCGCTGGTGATTCATCCGGCTTCGACGACGCACCAGCAGCTTTCCGACGCGGAACAAGCGGCAACAGGCGTCACTCCGGAGTTGGTCCGGCTCTCGATCGGCATCGAAGACGTTCGCGACATTCTCGGCGATCTCGACCAGGCGATTGAAGCGGCGAACGGCCACACCGTTACCAGCGCGGCAACTTCACATGGCGCAACCTTGATCCATGCGGCACAATAAACAATAGAATGAAATTGATGGCGGACAAGGAGAAGCAAGCACAGACGGCGGAGCAGGGAAGCTCGAATCCTGTTCCCGCCAAAGTGCGCCCGCAGATTCACGCGCCGACTTACGAAGGCGACTACGTGCTGCCGGAGCAGTTGCTGATCGAGTGCGGGCGCACGCTCTCCGGCGTCACGCTGCACTACGCCGTCTACGGAAAGCTGAACGCCGCGCGCGACAACGCCGTCCTTGTCTGCCACGCGCTTTCGGGCTCGGCGCTGGTGGGCGAGTGGTGGCCGGAGGTCTTCGGCCCCGGCGCGGTGCTCTCGCTGGAGCACGACTTTGTGATCTGCATTAACCTGATCGGCTCGTGTTACGGCTCCACGGGGCCGTTGTCGGTCAACCCTGAGACCGGCGAGCCCTATGGAGCCGATTTTCCTCTTATCTCCATCCGCGACAATGTCCGCGCCCAGTCCCGCCTTCTCGATTCTCTCGGCATTAAAAAGCTCCGCCTTGTGATGGGCGGCTCGCTCGGCGGTATGCAGGCCATCGAGTGGACCATCCTCAATCCCGAGCGCGTGGAAAAAGCCCTCATCGTCGGCGTCGCTCCGCTCGGAGCGATGGGGCTGGCGCTGAATCATTTGCAGCGCGAGGCCATCCGCCACGATCCAGACTGGCAGAACGGCAGCTATCTGCCGCAAAAGCCTCCGCGCCGCGGCCTCTCGCTCGCGCGGCAGATTGCCATGCTCAGCTACAAATCCGGCCCGCTCTTTGAGGAGCGCTTCGGCCGCAATCCCAACCGCAACGGCGAAGACCCGTGGAGCTCGGAATTGTCGCTGGACGGCTTCGGCACCGGCCTCATCGGCGGCCGCTTCGACATTGCCGGCTATCTGGACGAGCAGGGGCGCCGCTTTGTCGAGCGCTTTGACGCGAATTCGTATCTTGCCATCCTGCGCACCATGGACACCTGGGACCCGCTGCGCGGGGGCAGCTCCTCGGAGGAGATTTTCGGCAGGATCAAGGCCCATTTGACCTTTGTCGGCATCAGCTCCGACTGGCTCTTTCCGCCGGACGACGTGCGCCACTTCGCGGAAACCGTCCGCTCGGCCGGCGTCAGCGTCGATTATCGCCAGATGGTAAGCGACCACGGCCACGACGCCTTTCTGGCCGAGCAGACCGACCTGGTGCGCCTACTGCAATAGCGGCCGCGAAGCCCTCGCTGCTTCATCCGCTCAAAAAATTCCATTGCAATAATCGGCTGATGGAACTCAAATACAAAGAGCAGGGAACAGTTTCGCCGGCCCCGGTGTCTAAGCCGGTATACGAGGACGATTTGCATCGCATACGATGTTGTGGACATGGTTGCCGCCGCGGGGTGTATAAGATTGCTTGTCAGAGAGGGCGTGGGTTTTTATAATCCATCCAACACTGAAATGGAAGCCGTGGTGCTGCTCCGGTACGCTGCCGTGGGGTGCGTCGGTCTTCCGTCGAGTGAGCGTGTGCAGGCAGAGTTGATTCCCACTAAGCTATTTCCCAGGAGCACTAAATGAAGAAGTTTGCGATTGCGTCTGTGACGGCGCTGGCGGGCCTAAGCCTCGTCTATGTGCCGGTTCTCCGAGCCCAGCAGAGCCAGCCCGGTCTCACCATCCAGAATCCGACCGAGTTTGCGGCCTACCAGAATGCAGCCTCCCAGACCGATCCCAAGGCCAAGGCCGCGGCGGAAGAGGACTTCCTGAAGAACTATCCGCAGAGCGTGGCCAAGTCCCTGGTCCTCAATGACCTGCTGAATACCTATTGGCAACTGCAGGACCAAAATGACACGCTCAGCGCCGCCAGCCGCGTGCTTCAGGTTGATCCCAACAATCCCCAGGCGATCCTCTATTCGGTCCTTATCAAGAAAAACCAGTGCGCCCAGACCAGCGACGCGCAGACCTGCGATGATGCCGCCGCGCTCGCCCAGAAAGGGCTGGCCATTTCCAAGCCCTCTGACATGGACGAAGCCCACTGGACGCAGATCACCCACGCCGCCTATCCCATCTACCACTCCGCGATCGCGCTTGACGACGTTGCCTCGAAGAAGGACTACAAGGACGCGCAGTCTGAGTACAGCGAAGAGCTGAAGCTCTACTCGCCGCAGGAGAGCCAGAGCAACGGCCTGAACGACACGCTGCTGCTCGCGCAGGCTTACAGCCAGCCCGGCTCGGCGCAGAGCTTGATCCCGGCCATCTGGTTCTACGCCCGCGTATGGAACTTCGCGCCGGCGCAGTACAAGGCGCAGATCGAGCCCAAGCTGGAGTATTACTACAAGAAGTACCACGGCGGCCTCGACGGTCTCGACGCCATCAAGCAGCAGGCTGCGACTTCCGTCTTCCCGCCGGCCAGCTTTACCATCGCTCCCGCCAAGAGCCCGGCCGAGCAGATCCACGACCTGATCGCGGCTACGCCTGACCTGACCACGCTCGCGCTTGAGGATAAGGAGACCATCCTCGCGCTTGGCTCGCCCGATGACGCCAATAAGCTCTGGACCCTCCTCAAGGATAAGCAGACCCAGGTCCCCGGCATCGTCATTGCCGCCACGAACGACCAGATCAAGGTCGCCGTCACGCAGGACGCTCAGGCCTCCAAGGTTGCCGATTTCATCGTCAACCTGAAGAAGCCGCTCACCGACGCCGAGCTTAAGCTCTACCAGCCCGGCTTCACCTTCAAGGTCTCGCCCGATGCGGAGCTTGTGGGCACCTATGACAGCTACACCAAGGTGCCGGCTACGGCCACTACCTCAGACTCCGCGCAGATCATTCTTCGCGAAGGGGAAGTGGTTCCCGCGGAAAAGAAGACGCCTGTTCATCACCGCGCGGTGCGTCATCAGGGATAGAATCGTGCTCCTGGGAAACAACGAAACGGGCAGCCAGGCGGCTGCCCGTTTGCTTTCCCAGGCGATCTATAATCGTCTTACGCTGTCTTACATTGTGTTGCGTAAATACAGAAATTCGCGGATGGTACTCTAAACCTGCATGAAACGTCGTGGAATCTCATCCATCGGGCTTGTCTCTTTCGTTATGGGGCTCGCTGCCGGACTCGCTGCGGGGCAATCGGCCCCGCAAGGCAACTGGAAGCCGGCTCCGCCTCAGAAGCCCATTCACTCCCCGTTTCCGCTGAGCGGCAACCTTCCGCTCAGCGTCGAAATCCGCCCGTCCGGCG
>JASHPD010000277.1 GCA_030038315.1 Acidobacteriaceae bacterium | reverse complement strand
GCTTGGCGAAGATGCGCATGAGATCGTCTTCGAGCGAGAGGAAGAAGCGCGAGGCGCCGGGGTCGCCCTGACGGCCGGCGCGGCCGCGGAGCTGGTTGTCGATACGGCGGGACTCGTGGCGCTCGGTGCCGAGGATGAAGAGACCTCCGGCTTCGAGGACCTGGGCTTTTTCCGCATCGGCGGCGGCGGCGTGGGAGTGATTGATTTCGGTCCAGTCGGACTCGGCGACTTCAAATTCCTGGCCCTGATAGTAGAAGCGCATGTAACCGGCGGGGGCCATGGGATTGATGGCGCCTTCGGCTACGCTTACCGCTCGCGCGTAACCACGCTTCACCAATTCCTGACGCGTGGTGAAGTCGGCGTTGCCGCCGAGGAGAATGTCGGTGCCACGGCCTGCCATGTTGGTGGCGATGGTGACCATGCCTAAGCGGCCGGCCTGGGCTACAATTTCGGCTTCGCGCTCGTGGAACTTGGCGTTGAGGACTACGTGGCGGACGCCTTTGCGCTGGAGGATGGCTGACAGGCGCTCCGACTTTTCGATGGACGTGGTGCCGACCAGGACGGGCTGGCCGTTGGCGTGAAGCTCGGCGATGTTGTCGGCTACGGCGTTGTATTTTTCCTTTTCGGTGCGGTAGACGACGTCGGGATTTTCCACGCGGAGCAGGGTCTTGTTCGTCGGAATGACGACGATGCCGAGGTTGTAGATACTTTCAAATTCCTTGGCTTCGGTCTCCGCGGTGCCGGTCATGCCGCTCAGCTTTTGGTAGAGGCGGAAGTAGTTCTGGAAGGTGATGGTGGCGAGGGTCTGGTCTTCCTTGCGGATGGTGACGCCTTCCTTGGCTTCGATGGATTGATGCAGGCCGTCGGACCAGCGGCGGCCGGGCATGAGGCGGCCGGTGAAGGTATCGACGATGATGACTTCGCCGTCCTTGACGACGTAATCGACGTCGCGCTTATAGAGGGCGTGGGCCTTGATGCCGACTTCGACGTAGTGCTTGAGCTCCCAGTTTTCGGCGTTGGCGATGTTGTCGATGCCGAGGAGCTTTTCGATGTTTGGCCAGCCGTCGTCGGTGACGCCGATGGTGCGCTGCTTCTCATCGACGAAGTAGTCGCCGCTCATGTACTTTTCGCCCTCGTTGAGGACGATGCCGAGCTCTTTCTGGCGGGCGCGGTCGCTCCACTCGACTTCTTCACCCTGCACGAGCTGGGGAATGATTTTGCGGACGCGGGCGTATTTGTCTGTGGTCTGGTCCGTTGGGCCGCTGATGATGAGCGGGGTGCGGGCTTCGTCGATGAGGATCGAATCGACTTCGTCCACGATGCCGAAGAAGTGGCCGCGCTGCACGCAGTCCTTGATGTCGAACTTCATGTTGTCGCGCAGGTAGTCGAAGCCGAATTCGTTGTTGGTGCCGTAGGTGATGTCGGCTCCGTAGGCGCGGCGGCGCTCGTCGTCGCTGAGGTCGTGGACGATGACGCCGACGGTGAGGCCGAGGAACTCGTAGATTTTGCCCATCCACTCGGCGTCGCGCTTGGCGAGGTAATCGTTGACGGTGATGACGTGGACGCCTTTGCCGGCGAGGGCGTTGAGATAGCAGGGAAGCGTGGCGACGAGGGTTTTGCCTTCGCCGGTCTTCATTTCGGAGATCTTGCCGGAGTGGAGAACGATGCCGCCGATGAGCTGCACGTCGAAGTGGCGCATGTGGAGCACGCGCCAGCCGGCTTCGCGGACGACGGCGAAGGCTTCGGGGAGGATTTCGTCGAGGGCGTCGCGCTCGGCTTTCCTGATCTCATCGGCGCCGATGAGGTTGGCGCGGGCTGCTTCGATGCGCGCTTTGAACTCGTCGGTTTTGGCGCGGAGCTGCTCGTCGGTGAGCGGCTCGATGCTCGATTCGAGGGCGTTGATCTTTGCCACGGTGGGCAAGAGGCGTTTTACGGCGTGCTCGTTGGAGTTGCCGAAAAAACGGGCAATTTTTTTCTCTAAATCCACGTAGTTCTCCGTGTATCAGTGTAAATCCTGATGGTTGTTGCAGGTGCGCGTGTGCTCGCCGGAGGATGGCGGGCCAAAACAGGCTTTCAGTGCGCTAGAAGAGACGCGATGGCGGAGGACGCTGGAAAGAGGAGGGAAGTGCCGGATATGCGAGTGCGCGTGTGCCGGAGCTGGCGGGGATGAATGCGGCCAGGCTTAGCGGGGCGATGAGGCCGATGAAAAAGATCGGCAGGATGGCTTGCCACAGGCCGGGGCCTTGCGTTGCGGTTTTACTTTGCTGTGCGGACCAATCCTGAAGAAGCTGTGCGACGTCGGCGGCGGAGAGGCTGCCGGTTTCTGCGTGGCTTGTGAGGAACTGGATGACAGGATTGGCTGCGGCGCTCCTGACGCTGATTTCCGCAGGCGACAGCATCGCGATGGCCATTGCCGCTGCCGCGAGCAGGAGCCACGCGCTTTTGTATCCGTTTTTGTGCTGGGGAGCTTTCATGCCTGCGAGCCGCTTGTGCTTTGTGCTTCTCTTGATTGTGCCATAAGTGGCGTGGAGTGGGGGATTGTGTGTGGGCTGGAGAGTTGTGCGATCCCACCCATGCGACAAAAAGCGTCGCATGAATGGGGCACCCGCACCCGAAGACCCGCGCTTGTGCTGGATGCGGCTCGATGCTTTTGTAAAAACGCGGAAGGGATGAATCTCCGGCGTGGTATCTACATCGGAAGCAGTATGGAGGCGGTATGAATCACGACGCGGCGTTGCGGAAACAACTGGTGAAACTGCTCGAAAGCGGCGAGGCTCATGCGGAGTTTGAGGATGCGATTGCGGATTTTCCGGCGGAGCTGCGCGGGAAGCGGCCGAAAGGCTCGCCGCACTCGCCGTGGGAGCTGCTGGAGCATATGCGGATTGCGCAGTGGGACATTCTGGAGTTCGGCCGGGATGCAAAGCACCAGTCGCCGAAGTTTCCGGATGGCTATTGGCCGGCTTCGCCGGAGCCGCCGTCGGCGGAGGCGTGGGAGAAATCGGTGAAGGCGTTTCTGGCTGACCGCAAGGCGCTGGCGCGGCTTGTGGAGGATGCGTCGGCGGATTTGTTTGCGCGGATTCCGCATGGGAGCGGGCAGACGCTGCTGCGTGAGGCGCTGCTGACGGCGGACCATAATGCTTATCACCTGGGGCAGTTGGTGCTGCTGCGCAAGATTATGGGCGCGTGGCCTTCTGCGTAAGAGATTGTATGGCTGAGAGGCGCATGGCTACGGCTTCGGCGATCTGCTCGTGG
>JASHPD010000276.1 GCA_030038315.1 Acidobacteriaceae bacterium | reverse complement strand
CTGTGGCGAGGCCGGCGGCTTGCGGGATGTTGATGTAGGCCGTGTTCCAGCCGCGTATCTGCATGCGGAGCGAGGTGTGCGCGTCTTCCGTGACGGTTTCGACGGCGATGCCGCCGATCTGGTCGATGGCGGTGCGGCGGAGGACGGCGCAGGAGCCGCAGAAGAAGGTGGCGTTCCAGAGATCGTTGCCGTCCTGGATGACGCCGTAGAAAAGCTCGCCCTCGTTGGGGATTTTCATGAACTGGTTGAGATTGCGTTCGAAGGGATCGGGCGAGTAGAAGAAGTGCGGCGTTTGCAGCATGCCGAGGTTGTGGTCTTTTAAGAACCAGCCTACGGTGAGCTGCAAAAAGCTGCGGGTGGGGATGTGGTCGCAATCGAAGATGGCGGTGTAGGGCGAGTGAAGGATTTTTAGCGCGTGGTTGATGTTGCCGGCTTTGGCGTGGGCGTTGTCGGTGCGGGTGACGTAGCCGATGCCGGCTTCCTCACAGAATTTGCGGAAGTCTTCGCGGCGGCCGTCGTCGAGCACGTAGACGTGGAGCTTTTCTACGGGGTAGTCCATGTTCATGGCGGCGAAGGCGGTGGTGCGGACGATGTGTAACGGCTCGTTGTAGGTGGGGATGAGGACGTCGATGTCCGGCCATTCGTCGAGGTTGTCCGGCATACGCTCGGGCGGGCGATGGAGGGGGCGGATGGTCTGGATGTAGCCGAGGAAAAGAATGATGAAGGCGTAGAACTCAGCGGAGAGCAGAATGAGCATGAAAGAGATGTTGAGCCAGCCGAGGGTGTGATAGTGCTGGGTGACGGCGACGTAAACGGTGGTGATGCGCCAGTAGGCGTAGCGGGCGGTGGAGAGCAGCGAGGCCAGCATGAGGGCCAGGGTGATGGTTTCGGAGTGGGAGATGCGGTGAATGAGGTAGCCGACGAGGATGGTGGCTACGCCGAGGACGAGCTGCTCGGGCCAGTCGAGAATGAGGGTGGTGATCTGCCAGGCGAAGAAGAGCAGCGTGGCGTAGATGGCGAGGCGGAGCAGGCGGGAGAAGTAGCCCGTGCCGCCGCCGACCCAATCCCAGTGACTCCTAATGTCTAACTGCTGAGGAAGTGGCTTCATGCTTCGCTCCAGCGTCCTGCAGGCTTGGCGGCGGGCTGGGCGACGGGCGCAATCCGCTTGAGCCAGAAGGCTAACTGATAGAGGTCTTCGGTGATCTTCGAGTCGAAGGCGTAATCGACGACGGTCATCCGCTGGGAGATGGCTTCCGTGACGTAGGGGCTGCGGCGGACGGTGATGGGCAGCAGGCGGCCCTCGGCCTGGCGGGCGATGAGCTCGCGGCCCTCGCGCTCGCGCTCGCTTTCCTCGTCGTACTTGTTGAGGATGTAGGTGGGGCGCGGGATGTCGAGCTTCTGCTGCTCGCGCATGGCGGCGTTGTTCGCCTCGATGCGGGGAATGCTCACGAGGGAATTGAGGTCCACAACCAGAGGAATCACGGTAACGGCGCAGAGGGGAAGAATCTCCGGACGCAGGCTGAAAGAGGCAGTGCCGAAATCGAAGATGGTGCGCTGGACGGTGCGCATGGCGGGCTTGACCTCGTTTTCCAGCCACTCGCGCGTTACGCGGTCGGTTCCCATAACGTGGATGGGCAGCGAGCCGGGCTCGGGCGAAACGAAGGTTCTTATGCCGGAACGCAGATCGTCGGCGCCGAAGTAAAACGGGAGCAGGCCGCTGCCGGAGGCATCGACGAGCAGGACGCTTTCGTTGTGCGCGCTGAGGATTCGGCCAAGGTTGGCGACGAAGGTTGTCTTGCCGACGCCGCCGGCGTAGGAGACAATGGCGACGGCGGTCTTTTGCGCGGATTGCGGAGCGGGCGTCCCGATGGCGGGAACGGACGGCGCTGCCGCTGCGGACGGCATGGGCGGCGGGGCTTGGATTGGCGAAGAAGCTGATTGCGCAGTGTCCTGGGCTAGGATTGGCTCAGCAGCCGGCACGGAATCCGCTTGCATCGCGGCTGGTGCGGGGGGTGGCGTGGGGATTTCCGTGATGGGCGACTGGGCAATGCGAGGCTTTGGATGGCGGGTGAAGACGCGGTAGCTTCCCTCATCGACATGCGCGAAGGAATAGAGGCGCGCGATGTCTTTCGCCAGCCCGCCGGGGGACGGCGCTTTGCTCTGGGTCTCATGGTCGTTTGCCACTCGGCGAGCCTCGGTCCCTGGTTAGGGAAGCAACACCATAGTAATGCGAGCTTTCCTTTTTTGTTTGGATGCAGAAAACGGCCAAGGCGCGGTATGGGGGCGAGTGGGTTGGTTTCTATGGCATTTTCCGGAATCCTGTGAACTTCCGGCGAGAGTGAAGGTGGATTTTCGATGTCCGCATGGATCAACTCGTCATAAACAGAGACATCTTTCAACTCGGAGCCGCATTTCATGCAAAATCTGGCATCTTCAGAAATTCTTGGAGTTCCGCACCTCTGACAAGGAGCAAGATCGATCGTGCAGCGATCTGCGAAAGTTGGTCCAAGCAGGCCCGGGACCTGAACCCTCACGAACGCGTGTGCACTTGTACTTGCAAGTGATCTATTCGCATCATCCAAAGCGTAGCTCTTGCCGAGCGAAAGGCTGTTCTCAACGAGGACGATGGAGTAGTGAAGTGTGTATCTTTGAAAGACGCCTTTAACTCCCCGCGATACCGAACTGCCTCGCCTCAAAATTCCGGCATACTCGGCCATTCCTAGAATTCGGGAGATCTCGGTAGGTATAGGCTCTGAAATAGCGACTACGGTTCCGGGACTAATCCGGCCAGAGATTCCGGATTGAACAGGCCGGGTTCACCAAATGACCACAAAAGCCGCAATGTAGAACAAATAATTTATAGTTGTGCTACATTGACTGAGAGGTTCCACCATGCCCCAGGCAATCCGATTTCAGGCTCCTCGCAGTGCAAGGCCTCCGAAGCAGGCTGCGAGCAGCAGCCGTGTGGGTGATGCTCTGTCCATCGCCGAACAGCAGGGACTACTGAGCGGCGGCAGGACGCTCACTTTGCGAGGCCGTATGCCCTCGCTGCTTGTCGAGCAGGCAAAGAAAAAGACAGGTATCCAGTCCGACTCCAAGCTGATCGAAGCCGCTCTGGCGAACATCGTGGTCGCGGACGAGTACGCCGACTGGCTACTTGCCCAGCAGGGTACGGTGAGCAGGGATCTCGAACTTGAGTTCTAGCTCCTCATTCCAGCAATCCCTGCGTCGGCTGAAGCCGGAGAAGCGTCAAAAGCAGCTCGAATATAGGGACCGCTCTCAGTTGCGGTTCCTGATGGACATCAAGCCGCCTTACCCGAAGTTCCTTCTCGATACGACGGTGTACATCGATGCTCTGCAAGGCAATCTGCCGGACTATACCGGGATTGCTCTCCGGGCCGGAGACCTCTGGCACTCGACGGTTACGGAAGCTGAACTGGCAGCCCTGGCGGGCTTGCTGGACCCGAAGCATCCGAACACAACGAGTGCGATTGCCCAGGTTGCCGCATCCATCGAATTGCGGCCGGAACATCGCATACTCACGCCGGATAGGGATATTTGGCGGGAAGCCGGCATCCTCGCCGGACTCCTGGCGCGGCTGCAACGATACGGAAGGAACGAGCAGCGTAAAGCGCTCAACGATGCGCTGATCTATCTCACGGCATCCAAGAATGGTTGTGTGGTGCTCACTCGCAACGTCTCGGAATTCGATTTACTGATGCAACTCGATACCAATGGGCAAGCCGTTTTCTACGACTCGCTTTAGGAGCACTAGCCGTGGTGCATTCAGCAAATCGCACGTATAATCGTGCTGCACGAGAAGTGGTGCTTTTA
Organism: Acidobacteriaceae bacterium; assembly: GCA_030038315.1. Classification (GTDB taxonomy): domain Bacteria; phylum Acidobacteriota; class Terriglobia; order Terriglobales; family Acidobacteriaceae; genus Telmatobacter. The sequence goes on along the minus strand of JASHPD010000276.1, from coordinate 2,592 downwards.
TGAAGACGAATGTAACCCTGAAAATTGAAGCGGAATTACTGCGGGAGGCGCGGGTTCTGGCGGCGGAGCAACGCACGTCGATCAGCGCTCTTGTGACCGAGCGGCTTGAGAAGGCCGTGCGCGAGCGGCGCGGCTATGAACAGGCTCGGCGGCGCGCGAAGGCCCGGTTGCAGCACGGCTATGTCCTGAGTTGGACTCCGCCAGCCTCACGAGACGAACTCCGTGAGCGATAAGTATTTTGTCGATACAGGATGCCGCGCCAGCCCCTTTTTCAACCGTTCCGGCACCTCGGCATATTCCACCTGTCCTACGGCCAGACTGTAATAGCCCACCACCGTCCCATCCACCAGGCCAACATAGGTTTGCGCCGCGCCCGCACCCTGATTTTGAAGAGCGTATTTGACAAGCCAGCCGTTCAACTCCGGCTGACCACAGTCAAAGGCCTCCAGCGTGTGCTCGCGCCGGAGTTTTTCAATCGAACGAGTTTCGCTCACTTTGTCGATCCCGATGAAAAGAACCCCGGCTTCTCAAGCAGCGCCTTCAGTCTGGGCAGCGGTCGCACCGGAGCATCGAGTGCGGCCTGGAATGCCGTCCAATTCTCCGCGTTGAGCAGAAAGATGCGCCTGTCCGCTAACATCTCATCCGCCTTCGCCAGCGCGCTTTCCATCACAAAATCGCTCATCTTGCGCTGCGAAGCCGCGGCGGCTGCCTGCAATCTGGCCTTTGCCGAGCGCGACACGCGAATGTCCAGTTTCTCCGTCCGCCGCTCCTTCGCGATAGCATGAACAGCCATATCACCCTCCGATACAAACGTACCCTCATGTCATGCCATTGTCATGACAGTTCTACCGGACTCCGGAGGCAAATCCGGACTTAATTATCACGGAATATGTGGCTTAATTAGTCCCGGAATAGCTGGCCGGATTGACCGGAATCAGCAATCATTACCACTTCCTCTGCGCCTTAGCTTCGTTCATCTCCTCAAAGGACATGAATTTCCCCGGTTCTCCGCGTGCGTCGGACATCCGCCACAGATCATCAATCTTGTAACGGACAGGCTCCACCTGGACGGGGCCGTTCTCTGGAATGCTGAACCGGACACGGCTGCCTTGTTTCAGACCGAGCCGTTTCCGCAGCTCGCTGGGCAGCGTGACTTGCCCCTTGGAGGTAACCGTGGCTTCCAAGATTGTTGACGGTTTGTGAGCAGTCAATGCCATAACGTATTCTACTTACACTGTAATCGATATTTCCTTACGTTACGGCTGGCCTTTTTAATCCGCAAGCTGCGGCCCTATTAGTCTTGGAATCGGCGGTCAGAGTGACTGGAATCTTTTCATAAAAAGCTCCGGTGAAATCCGGAGATATGCTCTCCTGCCATTCGGCAAGCAGGCCTCTCAGCAAAATTCCGAAAAGGGTAAGTTTCGGGACAATTTCCTGCCCCGCTAAAATCGCAGGCTTGCGCGTCCCAAATGTCTGTCCCACAATGGAAGCATGGAAACAGCTTCTTTCGCGCGTGTAGGTTTTGAACTTCCCGATTACGAGGCCTTAGCCCTCGCTCAATTCGTCGAGAAGATGGAGAAAGCCCGTGCGCGAGCGGGATACAGCCCCCGATGAAGAAAACAACGAAGGTCGGAATTGCCTCCCGCGAGGCCTATAAGAACAGGACGATCGCCATCGCAAAGGGCGAATATGTGCCGGCGGTTGACGAGCCGAAGGCCTGGTTTGAATCCCTCGACGCATTTTCCCAGGCGGAAAAGATTAAGCCTCTCGATGCCACTCTCGAAGAGCGAATTAAGCGGCTCACGAAGGGCGTCAAAGTTTCGCAGGATGAAGACTTGGGCGATGAGGCGATCCTGTAATCTACGCCATAATGTACACAAGCAAATGAACATGGAAACTCTGCCGGTTGACTTCTCCGATCCCGCCACACGGGCAAGACTTAGCTCAGCGGCAATTTGTGTGTTTGCGAACATAATGGCTGTTTGGCGTGTAGAAGAGCAGGATGCTGTGCGTCTGCTGGGCGATCTGCCCTTGACTTACGAGTCAGCCGCTCGTGCTTTTCCACCTGCTGCTCGGCTTTGATCTTGGCGCCCTGTTTTGTCACCTCGGTTTCTATGACGTAGATTTCATTGCCCACGTTCACGCCGTCGCCCACCGCCTTTTCGTGGCTGTACTCGCTGACGACATTCTTATTGAAGAAACCATAGGTGCGGACGTCAGGTGTGGCGGTAAGGCCGATCAGGTAGGCGTCGAAATATTCGAGCACCTGCCTCCAGATGTTGTAGATGGACCGGTGGCACTCATCGATAATGATGAAATCGAAGAACTCCGGCGGGATCTTTTCGTTGTAGACGACGGGCAGCGGTTGTTTCGCGGTGACAAGCTGCTCGGCCAGGCTCTGCTCCTCGGCGCTCTCGTCGAGTGACTCATCCTTAAGGATGGAGTACATCCGCTGGATGGTGCTGATGCAGACCTGGCTGCTGGGCGCGACATAAGGTGACTTGAGCCGCTGGACGTTGTAAAGCTCCGTAAACTTGCGGTTATCGTCGTTCGGCAGGTAGGACATGAACTCCTGCTCGGCCTGCTCGCCGA
>JASHPD010000275.1 GCA_030038315.1 Acidobacteriaceae bacterium | reverse complement strand
TACGTCTGCAAGACGCACTCCGTGCCCGGCTACCTGAAGCTGCGCTACGGCCTGGGCGCGAGCGTGGTTTCGGCGGTATCGTTCGCGTTTATGACCGTGCTGATGAGCGGCGTGAATATGTTCGCCATGGCCGTGGTGATGAAGGTTGTTCTCGGCTGGGATCTGAATTTCTCCATCATCGTTTCCTCGGTGGCCGTGGCGCTTTATGTTGCGCTCGGCGGCCTGCGCTCGGCCATCTTCAACGAGGTGCTGCAATTCGTGCTCATCTGGGGCGGCGCGCTGCTGGTGCCGATTCTCGGCCTGGTGGAAGCGGGCGGATGGAACGGCTTCAAGCACAAGCTGGCCGCCAACATGGCCACAGGGCTCACTCCTTCGGGCGATTACACCCATATATGGCGCAGCCTAGGCCACTTTGCCGACAACCCGATGGGCATTCACTGGACGGGCATTGTCTTCGGCCTCGGCTTTGCTATCAGCTTCGGTTACTGGACCACGGACTTTCTTGTGGTGCAGCGCGTGCTGGCGGCGAACAACCTGCGCTCGGCGCGCATGGCTCCGGTCATCGGCGCGTTCTTCAAGATGGCCGTTCCCTTCATCGTCATCCTGCCCGGCCTGCTGGCCCTTGTGGTTCTGCGCAACCCCGACGGCAGCCTGATGCACCTCGTCGGCCAGGACATGGTCAACGCCGCGCATCCGTACAGCTACAACGAAGTGCTGCCGCTCATGCTGGTGCGCTACTGCGCGCCCGGCCTGCTGGGCCTCGGCGTTACGGCGCTCATTGCCGGCTTTATGAGCGGCATGGCGGGCAACGTCAGCGCCTTTTCCGCCGTGTGGACATACGACATCTACCAGCCGCTTATCAAAAAGAACGCCAGGGACGAGCACTACGTCACCGTGGGCCGCTGGGCAACGATCCTCGGCGTCATCATCTCCATCGGCACGGCCTACATGGTGATGAACGCGGCCGGCATTATGGATTACGTGCAGGCGCTCTTCAGCTTCTTCATCTCGCCGCTGCTCGGCGTGGTGCTGATGGGCATGTTCTGGAAGCGCGCGACAAAGGCCGGAGGATTCTGGGGCCTGCTCATCGGCACGCTCGCCTCGGTCGGCCTGTGGGCGTGGGTCAAGATTGTTCCCTCGGCGCTGCGTTATGTGGCGCTCTCCACCGACGCAAAGGCTATGGCCGAAGACATGTACCGCGCTTTGTGGTCGGTCATCGTTGCCGTTCTCGTCACCTTCTTCGTCAGCATCTTTACGAAGCCCAAGCCGCTCGCCGAGCTCGACGGCGTGGTCTACGGCGCAACCAAACTGCCCAAGGAAGAACCTGTGCCATTCTTCAAGAACGAGTGGTTCTGGACCGGCGTGGCCATCGTGATCTTCCTCGCGCTTAACATTTATTTCTGGTAAGGGAGGACGCACATGCACTCGGGACACATCTCCATCTGGTTTTTCATCGGCGTTCTTCTCACCGTTTACGGCGCGCTCATCCTGGGCTACGGCATTGTCGAGCTCATCACCGGCCACACCGCTCACGTGGTGCTGGCGCAATACCGTGCGCCGCTCTGGTGGGGCGGCCTGATGCTTATTCTGGGCCTTTTTTACGGAATCAAATTCCGTCCCAGCCGCAAGGCTTAACTCGCAACGCAGGCTTTTCAAGGAGCTTTGAATTCTATGGCAGAGCAACGAACAATGACCTTCGGAGTCGTGGTTGGCAACCGCGGCTTCTTTCCCGATCACCTCGCCAAGACCGGCCGCGAAGAGATTCTCTCCGTCCTCGAGGCCGCCGGAGCCAAGGCCATCGTGCTCTCGCCCGAGGAATCGAAATACGGAGCCGTCGAAACCTACGAAGAGTCCAAGCGCTGCGCCGAGCTCTTCAAGAAACACGCTGATGAGATCGACGGCATCCTCGTTACGCTGCCGAACTTCGGCGAAGAACGCGGCATTGTGGATGCGATCCGGCTTTCGGGCTTGAAGGTGCCGGTGTTGGTGCAGGCCACGCCCGACCGCTCCGAGAACATGACCATCGCGGTGCGCCGCGACTCGTTCTGCGGCAAGATGAGCGCCTGTAACAACATGATGCAGTACGGCATTCCGTACTCGCTCACCACGCTGCACACGGAAGCCGTCACCTCGCCCGAGTTCAAGGCCGACCTTGAGTGGTTCTCCGCCGTCTGCCGCATCGTGAAGGGGTTGAAGAACCTCAAGATCGGCTCCATCGGCGCGCGTCCGGCGGCCTTCAACACCGTGCGCTACTCCGAGCGCATTCTTGAAACCAGCGGAATCTCCGTCGATCCTATCGATCTCTCGGAAATCTTCGGCCGCATCAACCGGCTCAAGGACAACGACGATCTGGCGCAGGCCAAGCTCGCCGCCATCAAGAGCTACGTCTCCACGCAGGGCATTCCGGAAGAGGCACTGCTCAAGATGGCCAAGCTCGGCGCGGTTGTCGAGACGTGGATGAAGCAGACCAACTGTACCATCAGCGCCGTGCAATGCTGGACCTCGATGGAAGAGTACTTCGGCGTTGTTCCCTGCACGGTGATGAGCATGATGAGCGACAACCTCATCCCTTCAGCGTGCGAAGTGGATGTGCCCGGCACGCTTAGCATGTACATGCTCGCGCTGGCCTCGCAGACGCCGTCCGCGCTGCTCGACTGGAACAACAACTACGGCAGCGACCCGAACAAGTGCGTCTGCTTCCACTGCTCAAATTTGCCCAAGCACTTCTTCGCCGACGTGCGCATGGACTACCAGGAGATCATCGCCGGTACTGTTGGCAAGCTGAACACCTTCGGCACCTGCGTGGGCCGCGTCAAGGCAGGAACTATGAGCTATGCACGCTTCTCCACCGATGACCGCCGCGGCGTCATCCGCGGCTACACCGGCAAGGGCCGCTTCACCGACGATCCGCTGGAGACCTTCGGCGGCGCGGGCGTGGCGGAGATTCCACAGTTGCAGAAGCTGCTCAAGTACATCTGCCGCGAGGGCTTCGAGCACCATGTCGCGGCCAACTTCTCCGATGTCGCGAAGGCCGTTCACGAGGCGGCCGTTCGCTACCTTGGGTGGGAGAGCCACTATCATCCCGAGCTGGAAGATTAATCGCTACGCGAGGGACTAAGGGACTCAGGGGACTAAGGGACTGCGGAGTTGTGATCCAGTGCAATCGAGTCCCTGAGTCCCTTCAGTCGCTTTAGTCCCTCGTTTTCTGAAAGGAAACGCCCCCATGAGCAAGCGCATCCGGAAATCCCTCGTCGTCAACGGCACGACCATCGTGACAGAAGCTGCATGGAATGCGGAGCTTGATGCCAAGCATGAAAAGCTCGTCGAGTGGCTGCGCGCGCAGAAGCTCGCAGGCGTTCTGCTGCGCCGCAATGAGAACGTTGCATGGGCAACGGGCGGAGCGGTCGAGGTGCGCGTGCTCACTCCCGCCGAATCCGGCGTTGCTTCGCTGCTTATCACCGCCGAAGGCAAGCGCCACTACTTCACCACCGAGAATGAGGCTCCACGCCTGCATGAGGAAGAGTTCGGCGCGCTCGACTTCGAGCCTGTGCTCTTTCCGTGGTACGCCGATGACACCGTAGCCGCGGCGCAAAAGCTCGCAGGCGGGCCGCTCGGCTCCGACACGCCAACCGCCGGCCTCACTTCGGTCAATCTCTATCCGCTGCGCCAGTCGCTCAGCGAGACGGAGATTGCCCGTTATCGCTGGCTTGGGCGGCAGACCGCCGACGCGACCGTCGAAGCCTTGCACCAGGTTGAGCCGGGGCTGAGCGAATACGACCTCGAAGCGATTACCGCTGCAAATCTTTTTCGCCGCGGGATTCTTCCCTCCGTCGCGCTCTACGCCGTCGATGAGCGCATCTACAAATACAAACACGCTGTGCCGCGCGGGCATCGCCTCAAGCAGTACGCCATGCTGAATCTCTGCTCGCGCAAGTGGGGGTTGGCGATTTCGATTACACGTTTCCTGCACTTCGGCGCGCTGCCCGCCGAACTCGCCGCGCGCTTCCAATCTTCGGCGCAGGTCAACGCCGCGCTGCTCGATGCCACGCGCGAAGGCGCAACCTCGGCTCAGTTGTTCGGTGTAGCAAAGGCTGCCTACGCCGCTGAGGGTTTTGCAGGCGACGAACAGTTCCACCATCAAGGCGGACCTACCGGCTACGGTGAGCGCGAGTGGGTCGCCACGCCGCAGGGCACGGAGACTGTTGTCAATCACCAGGCTTTCGCATGGAACCCAAGCATTCGCGGAGCCAAGGCCGAAGACACGGTGCTTCTGCGCGACGGAAAAATCGAGTGGCTCACCGCCACGCCGGAGCTGCCCGCAATCGAAGCAAGCGTGAATGGAACAAAGTATCCGGCAGCCGGAGTGCTGGTGAAATAAGCAGGCCAATAGGGAGCGCTGCTCTCAACAGCGCTCCCGTTGCTTTCTTTCCTGCTCGCCGCCGGAGCCGCCGGTGGCCCCTGATTCACGCGCTTTTTCTCCTGCAAAACCGCTTCTGCCCGCCGATACACTATCCATGAAAGCAACCCTGCCGGACCAGGCCGGACCAGTGCCGAACCAGCCGCATCTCTGGCAGCGGGCCGCAGGGCATGGAGCGGGGCAATATCGCACACCGCGAATGACGCATCTTCTCACTCGCGCTATGCTAAGGATAGCCATCCGCTTCAGGAAGAGTATTCGTAAAGGAGAGACGCGGTGATTAACCGCCCGTCCAGAGGCCAATTTGTGTTTCTGCTCGCCGGCCTCGCCCTGCTAAGCGCAGAGCTGCTGCTCTGCCGGCGGTACTTCTCCATCTCCAATCAAATCTCTTCCGTTTTCTGGATCTGCTCCACGGGGCTTGCGCTGGCCGCCTGCATCTGGCGTGCCCGGCGCGCTTCGCATGGAGTCTCCGTCAAATGGCTCGTCACTGCGAGCGGCATTTTTCTGTGGTTTGTGGCTGTCTGCATGGTCATGGCCGGCTACTTTCTTGGCCAGACCGTCATCCCCGTCGCCACCGCATCGGATTTTTTCTTCTTCTGCTACGGCATTCCCATGCTCATTGCCGGCGCCATGCCGGAGGAAGACGAGCCGCTTCCCGTTTTCATCTTTCTCGACGTTCTGCAGGCCGTGGCCGCCGGTTACCTGGCCTACGTCCTGCTCTTTGGCGCAGTTCCCTTCTCCGGCTTGCCGCAACGGCCCATTGGTTTTGCATGGCTCGTGCCAGCTTATGACGCGGAAAACATCATCCTGGCACTGCTGGTCACCATTCGGCTGGCTTTCAGCGTCCGCGATCCGGAGAACCGCAGATTCTTCAAGATTCTCGCCGTGTATCTCTGGAGCTACACGCTCTTTGTGGGCCTGT